>JAQGPB010000560.1 GCA_028293265.1 Pedosphaera sp.
GAGCGTCCCACTCGTTCCGGTCGGCTGGTAGCCTGTGCCACCCATTTAAATTAGGACACTACCGCGGCCATCAAAAGCTTGCATTACACCACACGGAGCAGATACAAATGACGCAGGAACACCATGAACACCAGCGCGCCTCAACTTGCGCCCCGGCGCATCCGGGTGGCGTTTACCCTGCTCGAACTGCTCGTGGTCATTGCCATCATCGGAATTCTGGCGGGATTGCTGTTGCCGGCGCTGGCCCGCGCCAAGGACAAGGCGCGCCAAACCCAGTGCGGAAATAATCTGCATCAACTCGGCATCGCCTTCAGCCTTTACCACCAGGATTTCGCCGATCTGTTTCCCGCCCCCGGTTCCAAAAGCGTGTATGGGCCGCAGCCCGAGGATTGGATCTGGTGGCAATTTGGACGGGGCGTCGAGCACAGTTCCATCCTCCCCTTTGTGGGAAATTTCAACGCCGCCCTGTTCACTTGTCCCGGCGACAAGGACGCCTTAAAATTGCAAGGCCAGGGCGACTTGGGCGGCGATCCATACCGTTATAGCTTTTCGCTCACCAGTTATAGCTTGAGCAATGATGTCTTCAACCCCGGCATGAGCACCATCATCACGCAGGATCGCAAGGTGTTTCCCTTCCGTTCCGCCGACATCAAAAACGCCTCCGCCAAAATCATGCTCGTCGAGGAAGACCGCGAAACTATTGACGACTCGCGCTGGATTCCGGAAAGCAGCGGCAACCAAAACCTGGTTTCACCACGCCACAACGGCGGCAAAGGCAACGTGATTTTTGCCGACGGACATCTGCAAGCCGTCACGCCGGAATTCGGCCAGGACCCGACCAACTCCTATCCCACTTTGTAAAATGGGAAGAAGTGAAATTGGGCCTTCAAGTATGATCAAGAGGCAATTTTCAAGATTTGTCACGCGCGCTCGAAGGCCCGCAAGAATTCGTCACGAGGAATGCCGGCTTGGGTGCAAATGGTCCGTAACGTCGAACTTTTGATTTGCGAATGGTTAGGCATCGTCAGTGGCGTGCGAGTTCCATCAACATTTTGTCGAACCATTGCCACATGTTCCCGTTCACGCACCACTTGAAAACCCAAGGCCTCCAATGCCCGAATCACCTGCGCTTGGGAGCATCAACGGGGAATTTAGGCATTTGCCTCGGCGATGAATGCCTCTAAAACGGGCGAATCGGACTCCAGCAGGTCAGCTCCAAAGGTTTCGATATGAAAGCGGATGGCTGATTGACAATCCGCGAGCGCTTGTTCGTAAGTATCTCCCTGGCCAACGACGACTCCCTTGAGTCCCAAAGGGTAGGCCACGTAACCATCCGGATGTTTTTCCACGACGATTTTCACGGATTTCATGAAACAAGCATAGCACAGTTGTTTTTCGCGTAAACCTTTACCAGCGGTTGATGGGGTCGGTGAACCCGAAATGGCAACGACTTTGAATTGCATCTGGGAGCATCGGAATAAAAAGACCCTCCCACGCCTTGCAGCGCGGGAGGGCTTTGCACCCGATTCAATCCGGTAAACTTTTCTTCCGCCGGCTTGCGCCGACCTCAGTTGTTTACTTGGATGAATCAGTTGACGCCGGGGTGGGCGTACGAACTTCAAGCTGGTTGTCAATCTTGACGGCGGAGGCGATGTTGGCAGCCGCCTGGGCGACCGATCGTTTTTCCTCCTCGCTGTTCACGGCCCCGCGCAAGGTGACATGACCGTCAATCGTGATGATTTTCACGTTGTGCGCATTCGAGGACAACTCTTTGTTCGCCATGATGGATTTGCGAATCTGCGCAGTCGTCGTGCGGTCAGATTCACTCTTGCCCTGATCGAGCGGCGTCAAAGCATCGCTGCTGCGGTCACGCACGTTGCGCGCGGTGTTGTCCGCATTGTGAGCCGCCGCGGCATTGTCATCCTGGTCAGTCGTGCCGAAGTAGGGTTGGACACGATAGATGGTATAGACTTCCGTGACACGAGCGGGATCATTTACATATCCCCAATCGCTGGATTTGAAATGCGGCGCGGTTTTCAGTGCTTCCTTGGTGGTGTCCAAGGTCAGCCGGGCATTCTCCGCATCGCATTGGAAGGATTGTGGGGGAACCGCGCTCAGTTCGTCATTAATTCCCAGGAAGCCGCCCGAAGCGAGCACCACTTCCACCACGCGGCCTGCCGGCAGATCCACCACCAGGTTGTCCACCTTGCCGAGCTTTTCATCCTGCTTGTTATAGGCGCTGGACCCGAGTACTTTGCTGGCGCGAACCACCAGGCCCAAAGACTGCGGGCGATTGCGCGCGTCATAGCTGGCGTAAAAGTTATCATTGGTCGCCTGGCCGGCGGCATTGTCACCTTTGAAGGTATAAATGCGTGATGCCTGGCCCCGTTTGTCCTGGGTCCTGGCATCGGCCCTGGCAGCCGCCAGATCGTTCGCATTCGCATTGGTGTTCCAACTCACCGGCCCGTAATAAGGCCGGACTCCATAATACTGATAAACCTCCTTCACCTGGCCATCTTCCGTGGCTTCCTTCCATTGCGACATCTTGAATTCCGGCGCGGCCTTGAGCAGTTCTTTGTCTGCATTTATCCGCAATGCCTTCAGCGAATCATCAATGGCAAAAGCCGATGGCGGCACGGCGACCAACTTTTGATCCATGCCCAAAACTCCGCCTGAGGCCATGATCACCGCCACGATGCGTCCGTTTTGCATGTCGAGCGCCAGGTCCTTGACCTTGCCGAGTTTTTCGCCCTGGTCATTTTTGACCTCCATCCCGATAATGTGGTTTGCCTTCTTGAGGTCACCGAGCTTATGCATGCGATGGGATTGCGTTTCATCCTGATCCCGGGAATTCGCATTTTCATACAATTGGTCGGCCCACATTGGGCTGGTCAGGCACGACAGCGTAGTGGCGCTGAGTGCAATAATTAATTTTGTTTTCATCTTCGAACCTTTCATTTCGTTTGGTTGTCTGCGGTTAATCTCGCCCGTCTCGGTGGCCGTACAGTTTGAGTTATTTGTTACCGGACGCATTGGCCAGCGGCGAGCGTTTCAGAGAGCCTAAATAAAACGCGGGATTTCCATAACCGGGGGAAACACCCCTGCCATGCGCCGGACTTTGCACTGTATCGCCACCATGACTACTCCTGACTCCAACCAGCTTGAACCGTACCTGCCGTTCAAATGCGACTAAGCCCATTCCAGGCCAGCGGGTTAGGCATTTTGCAATCGAATGGAATGAGGTTGGGCCCTGTGCAACTTGCGAGATGCAGGTGGGAAAAGCCGCAAGTTGCATTCGTTTTTCTGGCCGGGATGATGCGGCCCACCTCGAAAATTCATGTGTGAATTGTAGGACGGATTCGGACACCAAAATCAGTTTCTTAAGGCTTTGTGCAAATCTGGCCGAGTTATAAGCTGATGGCCGTGCATCAAATTGCCTGCGACTTGCGCGCGTTCGCCCGATGGGCGGGCCCGCTTCTTCGTCATGACGCGCGATCTGCAGCCCGGTTGCTGCGAGGCGTTTTATTCGTCGGATTTTTATTGCCCGGGCTGGCTTCGGCCCAACGGCTGCAACCGGAGGACATCTATCAAAAACTCTCGCCGTCGGTGATGACCTTGCATGTGCAGAACGCCCAAGGCGAATCCTACATCGGCACCGCCTTCCTTGCGCTCGACACCAACATCGCCGTGACTGCCTGGCACGTCGTGAGCGATGCCATCAAAGTTTCCGCCAAATTCTCCGGTGACCGCACAGTGGATGTGGACGGCTTGATTGACAAGGACGAAGCACACGATCTCGCGCTGATTCACGTCAACGGCCTGGGGCGGCCCGAAGCGCCGTTATGCCAGACGGGCCCGCTGGTCGGTTCCCGCGCCTACGTCATCGGCGCGCCCAAGGGTTTTGACTTCAGCATCACCGACGGCCTCATCAGCCAGATTCAACAAATCCGCGGCTCGCCCCAATACCAGGTCTCCTGTCCCATTTCCCCCGGCAACAGCGGCGGCCCCGTCGTGAATGATCGCGGTGAAGTCGTGGGCATTGCCGCCTGGACCAAGACCGACGCGCAGAATCTCAACTTCGCCATCCCCGCAAGTTTTCTGCGCCACTTGAATCCGTCCCATGCCCTCACAACCTGGAACCAATCCGCCAAGGCCAAAACCTCCGCCCCCGAACCGAACTCGCAAAAGGTAGATGCGAGTGAAGGAAATGTGGCCGAACTCAAACACGCGTTGAACCGGGCGGCCGGCCGTCATGTCACCATCACTGTCCGCAACGACGATGCCGAGGAAGAATTCAGCCTGGTGCTGCCCAAAGACTTCGTAAAGTAGGCGGCCGCACGGGTGTATCTCGACACTGTCCCCGATTCTTCTCCCTCTCCCACGACGCAGGAGTGGGAGAGGGCCGGGGAGAGGGAAATCTTATCTGGAAAAACAGACTTTGGCGCGGGCAGAAAGCGCCTCCTCTCCCCAGCCCTCTCCTCCATTTCATGGAGGAGAGGGAGTCGGCTCGCTGCGGTTCCAAGACGGTGTCACATACGCCCCCGCCGCACCCCATGGCAGACTTTAAATTGTAATTGGCCGGCGCGCGTGGCTAAAATGCCCGCCAACCAATTATGAAACCTCAAGCGCTCCGCAACTTCTGCCGCCGCCTGGTCCAGTTCACCTGCGCCTTTGCGCTCGGCACTGCGCCCTTGCTCGCCGCCGATTCCTTTCCCGACGTTTCACAACTGCCCGCGCATCCTGAAACCCCCGACCCGCTGACGATGTTGAGCGGCGCGAAGGTCACCACCCCGGCGCAATGGTTTGACCAGCGCCGTCCTGAGTTGAAGGCGCTGTTTCAGCATTACATGTACGGCACCTTGCCGCCTGCGCCCGAGCACATCCATTTCGAAGTCGAGCGCGCGGACCACGCCATGTTCGGCGGCAAAGCCACCAAAAAAGAAGTCAGCATCCATTTCAGCAACGCAGCCGGTGCTCCCGTCATTCACCTCCTCGTGGTCGTTCCCAATTCCAACAAATCGAATCCCGCCCCGACGCAGCCCGACGAAACCCGGCGTGGTTCTGCCGCCACCAAGCTGGCCTCCCGCGAACCATTGCGCGTCGGACGCGGCAGCCCGGTTTTCGTCGGCATGAATTTTTGCGGCAATCATACGCTCGTCACGAACCGCGACGTCGCGCTGCCCGAAGGCTGGGTCTCAAAAAATTGTCCCGGCTGCGTGGACAATCACGCGACCGACGCCGGCCGCGGCACTCAACTGGACATATGGAACATCGAGCAATCCATAGATCGCGGCTATGCCGTCGCCACATTTTATTGTGGGGACATTGAGCCTGACCTGACCAACGCCACCACCGGCCTGCGCGCATTCCTCGCCCGCCAGGCCGCTGCCGGAAAAATCTCGCCTTCCGATTGCGGCATCATCGCAGCGTGGGCCTGGGGCCTGTCCCGCTGCGTGGATTATCTGGTCACGGACCAGGACATTGATCCCAAGCGCATCGCCGTGGTCGGCCATTCCCGTTTCGGCAAGGCCGCGATGCTCGCCGCCGCCATGGACGAACGCTTCGCGCTGGCCGTGCCCTTGCAGGCCGGTTGCGGCGGCACCGCGCCCAGCCGCGGAACCACCGGCGAATCCGTCAAGGCCATCAACGAAAGTTTCCCCCACTGGTTCAACGCCGAATTCAAAACCTTCAACGAACAAACCGGCCGCCTCCCCTTCGATCAAAACTGCCTCATCGCCCTCGTCGCCCCGCGCGCGGTGCTGCTCGGCGCGGCCGCCGGCGATACTTGGGCCAATCCCGCCGGCGCGTTTGAAATGCTCCAATCCGCCGACCCCGTCTATCGCCTCCTCGGCGCGCGCGGCCTGGACGAAAAGCAAATGCCCGCCAGCAACCAACTCGTCGGCGACCAACTCGGCTACTTCATCCGCCCCGGCAAACATTCCATGACCAAGCTAGACTGGCAGAAATTCCTCGACTTCGCCGACCGCGTCATGCCCTGAACCGGAAAAAGCTCATTGTAACCACGGATGGCACTTGCCCGATGGACACGGATGAACACGGATTCAGCTTGGCCGTAACCATGCAATAGGAAATGGGGAGCACACGCCTCCGGCGTGTGGTGTGAGGCGTCCCGCCGAACACTCAGAACCACTGACTTTTCTTGCACCAAATGGTGAGCCAAAAGTCAGTGGGTCGAGGTCCTCGCCGGGACGGCTCGGACAGCACGCGGGACGCGTGCGCTCCCCTTTCCAACTGCATGATTGCGGCTTAGCCGCAACGAGACTTTGAGCTTATGGAAAATGATTCGCCAAAGAGTGGTGTCTGAGAAGAAGCCCGCCAGCAGCTTTTTCTGTTTCCTATCCGTGTCCATCCGTGGTTAAAAATGAATTGTTCCGGCTTTGGCATTTTAACCCCTACGGCGCCCGCAGCACATAAAACCGCTGCAAACCATTCGTCGCCTTCAGATCCGTAAATTGAAACTGCCCCGGCGAAATCTCCGCCACACCGCCCAGCGCCGTCCAGTTGGTCAAAGGCAAAGAAACGTTGGTCGTCGTGAGCACCCCAAAAACCGCACCGGGACTGTTGGTGAACGAAAATCGAAATCCTCCATCGGCGGGCGTCGCCATTCCGGTCAAGGTGACCGGCAGCGGAACCGGCACGCTCACATTTACAACACTTCCCGTGCTGGGGATGCCGTTTACAAACATGGTGGCCAGCGCGTAACCAGGCGGGAAATTTGTCACCGGCAGCGAAGCGAAATAACTCGTGGACCAATTGGTGGACGGCAGAAAGATTGTCCGCCCGCTTTCCAGGCTGCGCAATTGGACCGTTGGAAAAGCCGCCGACGAATTTTGCGCGCCACCGCTCGAACCTTCGGAAATGCCGCGAAATTGTGAGCCGGTAAGCGCGAAAGCGTTGCCCAGACTGAGTGGCGAAGTAGTCGTGGAAATCTGCGCTTGCCACGAATTGCTGAACCCCAGGCCAACATCATACCATTCCGCGGTGCGGGTCACGCCGCCGGCAAGACTTGTGCCTCCCACAAAGATTGCCTTGCCATTGACTAGCAAAGTTGCCGAATGATGACTGCGGGCCAGGTTCAGGGCGCCAGTCTGAGCCCAAAGGCCGGCTGCCGGGTCATAGATTTCTGCGCCGGGAGTTATTCCCACGCCAAGATTAGTATAACTGAGGCCGCCCGCAACCAGCACTTTTCCACTCGGCAGCAACGTCGCGGCGAAAGCGTGTCGGCTTCCTGCCATCGAGCCGGTCGCAGCCCAGGTTTCCGTGGCCGGATCATACAACTCAGCGCTCGCAAGCGAATTTTGATTGCCACCCAACCCGCCCGCAACCAGCACTTTTCCA
>JAQGPB010000573.1 GCA_028293265.1 Pedosphaera sp.
AAAAACTATTTTATGAACAAAACCCTGTTCCTCAGTCCTCCGTCCTTTGACGGTTTTGATGGCGGCGCCGGCGCGCGCTATCAGGCCAAGCGCGAAATCCGCTCTTTCTGGTATCCCACCTGGCTCGCGCAACCCGCCGCCCTCGTGCCCAACAGCAAGCTGATGGATTGCCAGCCGCACGATATTGACGTCAAAACCTGCCTCGCCGAGGCCAAGAATTACGACCACGTCATCATCCACACCTCCACGCCGTCGCTGCGGAACGACGCCAAGGTCGCCGAAGCCATCAAGTCGCAGAAGCCCGCCACGACAATCGGCTTCGTCGGCGCGCACGCAGCAGTGTTGCCCACCGAGACGCTGAAGGCTTCCCCCGCGATTGACTGGGTTGGCCGCAAGGAATTCGATTTCACCTGCAAGGAAGTCGCCGACGGCCGCCCGATCGGCGAAGTCAGCGGCCTTTCATACCGCAAAGACGGCAAGGTCGTCCACAACCCCGAGCGCGAACTCATCCACGACATGGACTCGCTCCCCTGGGTGACCGACGTCTATAAGCGCGATCTGCAGATCGAAAAATATTCCATCGGCTACCTCAAGGACCCGTATGTGTCGCTTTACACCGGGCGCGGCTGCCCGGCGCAATGCACCTTCTGCCTCTGGCCGCAAACCATCGGCGGACACAAATACCGCGTCCGCTCCGCGGAAAATGTCGCCGCGGAAATGGCCCACGCCAAAAAACTTTTCCCGCAGGTGCAGGAATTTTTCTTCGATGACGACACCTTCACCGCGAACCTCCCGCGCGCCCGCGAGATCGCCACACAGCTCAAGCCCCTCGGCCTCACCTGGTCGTGCAACAGCCGCGCGAACGTCAATTACGAGACCATCAAGCACATGAAAGATTGCGGCCTGCGCCTCTTTCTCGTCGGTTACGAATCCGGCAACCAGGAAATTTTGAACCGCATCAAGAAAGGCATCCAGCTTGAGGAAGCCAAGCAGTTCACCAAACATTGCAAGGAACTCGGCGTCATCATCCATGGCACCTTCATCCTTGGCCTGCCCGTCGAAACCAAGGAAACCATCGAGCAAACCATTCAGTACGCGATGGATCTCGACGTCTTCAGCATCCAGGTCTCGCTCGCCGCGCCCTATCCCGGCACCGAGCTTTACGAGATGGCCCGCCAAAACGGCTGGTTCGCCAAGAAAGACAAGACCGACATCGTCCACGACGACGGCCTCCAGCAATCCACGCTCGAATATCCCGGCCTGAGCAAGGAAGAAATCTTTGAATCCGTGGACCGTTTCTACCGCACCTATTATCTGCGCCCGAAACCCATCCTCCGCATCATCAAAACGATGCTCGAGGACAAGGACGTCTGCGTCCGCCGCCTCCGCGAAGGCTACGAATTCTTCCGCACCCTCAATCAGCGGAAAAAGGACGCGGCCACGGCGGCAGCGGCGGCGGCCTGATGTCATGAGCATGCAAGCCACAAACCTTGCCTGAGTTGGAAAATCATTCTATTTTGGAGCATGACGTTTCCGCTAACCGCCTATATTGAAGCCGCGCTTGAACTTGCCCGCTATGACAAGCTCGAAGACGGTTCTTTCGCCGGGGAAATTCCAAAGTTGAAGGGTATCGCCGCATTTGGCTCATCCCTCCGGGAATGTGAAAATGAACTGAGATCAACCTTGGAAGACTGGATTTTGGTCGGTTTGAGGCTTGGCCATAAACTGCCGGTGCCAAGTTGAGTCCATCATCAACCGCACGATTTCAGTCAATGAATGGAATTCCTTATAATGCCATTCCCGGCGCAATGCACTTTTCAGAGCGGTAACCTCGTTTTCCCAGCCCTCTCAAGCTTTCCCTAAAAAATCCACTGGCGGCCCGGCCCGTTCAGCACGAAATTAAGGCTGGAGGCCTTTATGCGACGTCATGAGCAAACTGAAGTCCTGGTGGTCGGAGCCGGCCCAGTTGGAATGTTTACCGCGCTCCGCCTGGCCGAAAACGGCATCCGGGTGCAGTTGATTGACCAGGAGTCCGGCACCGCCGGGCGCAGCTACGCCTGCGCCTTGCATCCGCGCACGCTCCAGTTGATGAACGAGGCCGGCATTGCCCAGGACGCGATCAAGCTCGGGCGCCGCATGGACAAGCTCGCGTTTTACGACAGCACCATCCGGCGCGCGGAGCTCGATTTTTCCCGCTTGCCGGTGGAGTTTCCCTTTGTGCTCGCCTTGGAGCAAAGCGCCCTCGAAGACCTGCTCGCGGCCAAACTCCGGGAGCGGGCCGGCCTCGAGATCCGTTGGAACCACCGGCTGGCAGATTTGACCCTCGCCGACGACGGCGTCACCGCCACCATTGACGAAATGGACATGAGCGGCAAAGGCTACGTCATCCCCGATTTTGAGATGGAGGTAAAAAAAACCATTTCCGACCGCGCCGTTTTCGTCGTGGGCACGGACGGCCTTGGCTCCGTCGTGCGACAACGGCTGAACCTCGATTTCCAGTGCGCGGGCGGGCCTCAACTTTTTGTGCTTTACGATTTTGAAACGGACGAGCTTCCGTCAGAAGCGAAAATCGTCCTGAACCAGCACACCGCCGGAGCGCTCTGGCCATTTCCCGGGAACAAAGCCCGCTGGTGCTTCCAATGGCTGCCGGCCGATGAGCCGCCAGACGACCTGCCGGAAAAAGTCCGCACCCGGCTCCTCGTGGCTGAAGCGCCCGGCCCCGGAAAGCCGTGGCATCGTCACCTGCAAAAACTGCTCGACGAGCGCGCGCCCTGGTTTCACGGCCGCATCCAGGACATCGTCTGGGCCGAAGACATGCCCTGCGAGCACCGCCTCGCCCGGCGGTTTGGCCGCGACCGCGCCTGGCTTGCGGGCGATGCCGCCCACCAGACCGGGCCCATCGCCATGCAAAGCATGAACCTCGGCCTCGCCGAAGCCGCCGACCTCGCCGCCAAACTCACCCAAATATTGCGCGAAAACGGTTCGCCAGACTTGCTGGAAACCTACAACCTCGAACACCGTCTCGAATGGGAACAATTGCTTGGCTGGAAAAACGGTCCCCAGCCCGGCGCGACCACCAACGAATGGGTCCGCGAACATTCCGCAAATTTACCCGCCTGCATCCCGGCATCCGGCCAGGAACTCGCCCTCCTCCTCCGTCAATTGGGCCTCGAATTCGAACCCGCCACCCCGCAATTTACGAACGCGAGTTTATAACCAAATCCTCACGGCCTCAAAGCCCGTCATGTGATTGCCTAGGGTGAAGCGCGTCGCGCAAGCGGTTTTCTCCAGGCATTTCGAGTGATTTGTAAAGCTCGCGCAGCGCCAGTCGGTGTTCTTTATTATCTCATGGCGCAACGTGTGCAACTCCAGCGCTCCAGCGCCCGTCCCGACGGGCTTGGTGTCCGTGCCTAAGCCCCGGTCTGCGCGCAGGACACCGAACCTCCCCCGCCCACATTTAAAACGATGGCTGATGAAACCAGCAGGCGCATCTCAGGTCACTCAAGTCTTATTTGGCCGGTGCGAACATCTTCGCCGCCATTTGCATCCCGGCTTTTTGAAGCGCCTGCTGGCTGTTGAGATACTTTTCGAAAGCTGCGGCCTGGTCCGGCGGCAAAATGCCCAGCGCGCGGGCCAGGTATTGCTGATTCAATTTTTCCTGCTCCTGGAAAAAGCCGTTCATCTTGTCCTCAGTGAGCATCGAGGAAAAATCGCCGTCGAACTTGGACTTGTCGGACAGATCCGTGGTGAACTTGAAATTTTGCCGCTCTTGCGTCATCGCCTGGATCAACTGTTCTTCCTGGTCCCCGGTGAGCGCCCCCGGCCCGCTGCCCAATTGGTCTTTGAAACCGCTGACGGCATTCCGCTCGCCCATAGATTTTTCATAGGTCTGAAACTGCGCAAAATTGTCATCACCCAGGAATTCCTTCATCTTCGCGTCCGCCGCCTCTCCCTGCATTTTGATTTGCTGGACGAGATCCGCCTTCTGGGCGGCATCCAGATCACCGGATAGCATGGACATCCCCAGGTCTGCCGCTCCCAGTTGCTTGTTCAGGATCATGTCCTTCAACGCGGATGATTGTTCGGGTGTCAGGTGCGCGTCGGCAAAAAACTTCCCATAGTTCTTGTCAACACTGCCGCTGAGCGCAGCTTTCTGCTGGTTCTTGATCATCTCCCGCATTTCAGGGTTCTTGAACATCTCTGCCAATGGATTGGCAGGTCTGGCATTGGCCGGATTGGAAGCCAGGTCGCCAGCCGTCTGGTTCGTTCGGGTTTCTTGAAGCTTTCGCCTGATCTCGGCCGCCGCGTTGATGGTGGCCTCCGAGTCAGCCCGCGTCTTTTTCAACTGGTCGCGCAGTTGGGTCGCTTGACTCTGTTGCACTTCCAGGCTGGATTGCAACTCGCCTGCCTTTTGCTGGAGGGCGCCCGCTTCCGCCTTCGCCTGGCTCGCCTTGTAGGTTTGCCTCAGATAGAGGCCGCCAAAAACAATGACAATGGCCAACATGACTCCCAAGGCTATATTTTTCATGTGATGCCAGTCTGCAATACAATTCTGTCCGCGTAAATGCCGGGTTTCGGTTTTTTGCAACTTAGGAATTGGTTGCCACGAGGTGATTTTCAAGCCATAATGGGGAACGTTTCTTTAGCATGAGCACCGCAACCATTACTCAGTCCAACCGCGCCAATGCGCCCGCCGCGCCCGCGCCTGACTTTTCCAAGCCCGTGGTCAAGCCAAAGAAAAGCACGCTCAAACTCATCGGCGAGGTGCTGGCCCATGGCGGCCCGGGCTACCTCCAGTTTGCCATCACCAATCTCTGCAATGCCAAATGCGACTTCTGCGGCTTCGCCGTGGACAAGTTTGACCCCAAGCAACGCCGCAGCGTGACGCTCAAGGAAGCCCGGGACGTCATTGACATCTCGGTCAAAAACCACATCGGCTATATGCTGTTTGTGGGAGGCGAGCCGCTGATTCACAAAGACCTCCGCGCGATGGTGCGTTACTGCGCCGAGTCGGGCATTCATCCGATGATCTGCACCAACGGCTCGCTCTGGACCGACCAGAACATGCGCGACCTCGCCAGCGACGGCCTCAGCAGCGTCATCATGTCCATTGATTCGCACGAGGTGACCAAGCACGAAAAAAACCGCGGCCTGCCCGACGTCTGCCGGAAGATCAAACACGCCAACGAAGTTTTCACGGAGCTCGGCATCCAGACCACCGCCAGCGTCACCGCGAGCAAGCTGATTGATGATTACGAGAAGCTGCCCGATTTTTTGAAGACGCTCGGCTTCACCAGTTGCACGTTCAGCTACCCGCTCACTTCGCTGGCATCCAGCTATTTGAGCTTCAGCGATTCAAGCCTGGTGAATTACAAGACCGACGAATTGATCGCGGTATTCGAGAAGATCAAGCAGATGAAGGCCAACAGCGGTTTTCCGGTAGTGAATCCCGCCGAGTCGCTCACCGAGATGCAGCGCCATCTGCGCAAGGAGCCGGAGAAATTCGGCTGCTTGGGCGGTCACAAATATTTCTATCTCGATT
>JAQGPB010000623.1 GCA_028293265.1 Pedosphaera sp.
TCTCGAAAAAAATCCTTGTGTTTCTCCAGCACCATGACCTCCACGCCTGCGCGAGCCAGGAGGAATCCAAGCATCACCCCAGCCGGGCCACCGCCCACGATGCAGCAGATGCTTTGGTCCTTTTTCACCTCAGTGGTTGATGGTGAAACAATTTCCATAGGCGAAGAAAACCTAGGGCAAACCCTTGTTAAGTCAAATCCCGGAGGCGACTGAGGCAGGGCGTATCTCAGTTTTTGAGCGTGTGCCCGAATCCGATGCGGTTAGTCCTGCGTCATGCCGCTCCTACGGATATTTGTTTCCCCTCTCACTTTTCATTGCCAAGCCTCCTCCATCCCCTTATCTTCACCAGCATTATGGATACTAATTATTGGGGTCTCTGGTGCGTCCCCCTCGGTTTGGCGATCTGCTTCGGGCCGGCGTTGATTGCCGCCGTGCTCACCCGCCCTGATGACTCGTCCACGGACAAGCGCGGTAAATAGAATTTCCACCATCAGGCATGGTCTGTGGCCTTTAGCGCAGACTATTTTCAAGGCTGAACCAGCGCGGTCCGAGTACGCGTCCGGGTTCCTTTGACCGGTCAACTTGCGATTTTCGACAGAAAGTTGGAACATCCGCCCCCGTCTGATCGTCAATAGTATAGACCATGCATTCCCAACAATCAGGGGCGCAGACGGACCGCCGTGGCTTTTTCAAAAAATCGCTGGCTCTCATCATTGGCGGCGCGGCTGCCTTATTGCCCGCAATCGCCGCGCTGAAAGTGCTGCTTGATCCCCTGCGTCACAAGTCCGCCGCCGGAACCGCCATCAAAATCGTCACCCTGGACGCCGTGCCTGCGGACGGCGTCCCGCGCAAGTTCCCGGTGCTGGCGGCGAAGATGGACGCTTGGAACAAGTTTCAAAATGTCCCCATCGGCGCGGTGTATCTTCGACGCACCGGCGATGGCAAGCTGGAGGCGTTGAATGTGGTTTGCCCGCATGCCGGGTGCTTCGTGGATTTTTCTCCGGCCAAAGAAGGGTTCGTTTGTCCCTGCCACAACAGCCATTTTAACCTCGACGGAAAAATCGCCAGCAAAAAAAGTCCCAGCCCGCGCGGGTTGGATTCCCTGCCGGTGGAAGTTGACGCCGACGGCGTGATCTGGGTCACGTTCCAAAATTTTCAGGCGGGCCGGCCGGACAAGGTCCCTGTCGCATGAAGCCGCTGTTCGACTGGCTGGATCAGCGCACCGGATTCCGGGAAATCACGCGCGCGGCGGTGGGGAACATTCCCGGCGGGGCGCGCTGGCGTTATGTCTGGTGGAGCGCGCTTTGTTTTTGCATCGGCATTCAATTCATCACCGGTTTTACGTTGTGGCTGGGTTATAGTCCCAGCGCGCAGACCGCATGGGAAAGCGTCAACTACCTGCAAAATCAGGTGAATGGCGGCTGGCTTTTGCGCGGGCTGCATCATTACACCGCGCAGATTTTGCCGGTGCTGCTGGCGTTGCATTTGATGCAGGTGATCATGGATGGCGCATACAAAGCCCCGCGCGAAGTCAATTTTTGGCTGACTATCGCGCTCATGCAAGTGGTGTTGCTGATGGCGCTGACCGGTTATCAACTGCCATGGGATCAAAAAGGTTTCTGGGCCACCAAGGTCGCGATGAACATCCTCGGCATCGTGCCGTTTGTCGGCCAGAGCCTGCAAAAAATTCTCATCGGCGGACCTGATTACGGGCATTTCACGCTCACCCGTTTTTTTGCGGTGCATGCCGGGGCGTTGCCGGCGACGTTGCTCGTCTTGATGGCGGGGCACGCTTATCTTTTTCGCCGCCATGGATTTGCCGGCCGGCAGCAAGCCGCGCGTCCGGACGCGCCGTGGTGGCCCGACCAGGCATTGAGAAATGCCGTCGCCTGCCTGGCGGTCACGGCCACGCTGCTGCTTTTCATCTTGCGCCATCGCCTCTTCGGCACACCCGGCCCGCTCGGCGCGGAACTCGGCGCGCCTGCCGATCCTTCCGAGCCATATTCCGCCGCGCGGCCCGAATGGTATTTTCTTTTCCTCTTCCAGTTCCTCAAATTCTTTCCCTCGGGCTGGGAAATTTTGGGCGCCCTGGTCATTCCCGGAATCGTGGTGGGAATTATTTTTCTCATGCCGTTCATCGGCAAATCCAAGGGCGGCCACCGTTTCAACCTTGGTTTTCTCGGCTGCTTGTTGGTCGGCATCGGCTGGCTGACCTATCTGGCAAAGAGCAGCGACGCAAAAAATCCCGACTATCAAGCCGCCGTGAGCGCGGCCGTGCGCGAGAGCGCCCGCATGAAAGAACTCGCGCAATCGCCGGCGGGCATTCCCACTTCCGGCGCGCTCACGCTGCTGCGCAACGATCCGTTGATACAGGGGCCAAAGTTGTTCGCCAAAAATTGCGCCAGTTGCCACCGCTATGACGGGCAGGACGGGACCGGCCATTTGGTGGCGGAACCGCAAAGCGCGTCTGACCTCGCCGGATTTGGCTCGCGCGCCTGGCTGGCTGGTTTGCTAGATCCGCAACGCATCGGCACGACAAATTATTTCGGTGGCACCAAGCTGAAGGACGGAAAGATGCCGAAATTTGTGAAGCAGGACGTGGCGCACTACACGCCCGAACAAAACGCGCAGTTGACCAAAGTCATCGCCGCGGTGTCCGCCGAAGCGGGGCTGAAATCGCAATCAAGTCTGGACCAGCGCGACGCCGCCATCATCGTTGAAGGCCGCACGCTCTTCAAAGATGCGATGAAATGCGCCGACTGCCACGAGTTCCGCGCCAAGGATGAAGAGGCCACCGCCCCGACGCTTACCGGCTGGGCCTCGCGTGAATGGCTGGTCAGATTTTTGAACAATCCCGCCCACCCGGATTTTTACGGCGAAAAAAGCGACCGCATGCCCGCCTTCGGCGAAAAGAACATCCTCAGCCCGGAAGCCATTGGCCTGCTCGCCGACTGGTTGCGCGGCGATTGGTATGAAGCACCGCCTGCGCCGACCGCGAAATCTCTGGCTATTGAGACTCAGAAAAACAATGAGAATGAAGTTAAAAAATGAAAATAAGACACACCTCTCCCCGGCCCTCTCCCCACTCCTGCGTCGTGCGGAGAGGGAGAAGCGGCAGAGTGCGTTTGTCTCATTATTTTCTGATGA
>JAQGPB010000627.1 GCA_028293265.1 Pedosphaera sp.
TTGCGGTCGGCATTAATCACGGAGGGATTTCCAGGGTTCTTGCTGGCTGACGTCCACGGTGCCGGGGCCTTCGCTTTGCGCGGGGGAAAGGATGGCGAGAAAATCGAGCACATCGGAGCCGATGTTGTAGGTGCCATGGACGACGTTCGCGGGGAGGTAAAGTGACTGGCCGGCGGTCATGGCACGTTTTTCGCGCTCGACCCATTGCTCGGCGGTCCCGGAGAGCACGTAAAGAATCTCCTCCATTTTCGGATGGCAATGGAATTTGTGGGCGTGACCGGGATACATCTGGCAGCGCACGAACAGGAGATTCGTCGGCCCAACCATGTCGGGGCGGCAATGCCAGAAATGCGCCTTTTCGGGAAACTTCTCGACGATGGTTTCCTCGAAGGAAACAAATTTCCAAGCGGTCTTCGGATTCATACTGGAACGAAAATAGATGACTGGCGGGGGAATGTAAACAGTTGCCGTCAATTGTCGGTGGTCAGTTGTTGGAAGGCGAATGGAAATGGCAGGCTGATAAAGTTTTCACGGACAACTGACGACTGACAACGGACACATTTAAGGCGTGACAGGCGGCATGGTGCCGCTGATGTTCGCTGAGGTGCGTTCGCGCATCCACAGCCAGTCTTGCTGGTCGGGCGAGTCGGTGATGTCCGAGCCGGGGTCTTTACGACCGCCGCTCAACCACTTGTGGGTTTCTGAATGGCCATCCGCAAAGGCAAAACCGCAGCCGCCGTTGTGGTAGGTTCCGGGAGCGTCGTGCCACATGAAGCGTTCCATCCCAAAGGAAAATGCCGCGTCATTGAGGCCCTGCACATCTTCATCCACCAGCACCCAGAGCTGGCTCGGGCCGGGCGCGCGGATGGTGGACAGCCTGCCATAGGTTATCCAAGGCATGTCGCGCCGATGAGTATATTGGTTGTTCAACCAAGGACCGTTAACCGCCAAGGTCGGCGCGCCGGAGTGGTTTCCACCGTAGACTCCGGTGCCTGCGTTTTCGTCAAAGCCGGGACAGATGGTCCCCACCGCCTGGCTCATGGAAAAGGTCCGGGCCGCGGGAACGTAATTGCCAATCATGTTCGGGTCGGTGCCTTGATATTTTCCGGTGCGTTTGTCAGCCGGACAGTGAAATACGGTGACGTTGCCCCTTAAATATGGCGCCAACAGGCAGCGGGCGGGGTCGCGCAGCAGGTCGGGATTGAATTCGTCGGGCGCACCGACACCGGCTTGGCCGGCACACCAATTATGGCCGGGCACGGTGTTGCCGTCATCGGGGTTGGGTGGGAAGAAATCATTGTTGTCGCTCGTGTACATGATCATGCAGAGCATCATTTGTTTGCCGTTGTTGAGGCAGTAGGTTCCCTGCGTTTTTTGTTTGGCGCGTGAAAGAGCGGGCAACAATAACCCGGCCAGAATGCTGATGATGGCAATCACGACGAGCAGTTCGAGCAGCGTGAAAGCCGCTGAACGGGCTGGGCGAGACGCTTTCGAGCCAATCCTCATGGGTGTTGTTCCTTTTGCTAAACGCACCTTTGCCATGATTCGGCTGAAAGTCAAACCCTAAATACATACGGACAGAAATTGAGTGGCCGCCTAAAGCCCGAATGACTGAATCACCGCGAGCAACCGGCCCAATACAAGATTGGGCGCACAGCCGAGCGCCACCACGCCCACGGCCAAGGCGACGATGACTGCCCGGGTTGAGAGCGGGGTTTGCATTGCCGGTTGGCCGGCAACCGGGGACACAACGTAGATTTGTTTGAGCACCTGCAAATAGTAGTAAAGCGACACGGCGCTCATGGCGATGGCGAAAATGACGAGCCAAAGCAAGCCGAGATTTTGCGCGCCACCCACCGCCGCAACGAACAGATAAAATTTTCCAAAAAATCCCGCGAGCGGGGGAATTCCCGCCAACGATAACATGAACACCATCATGCAAAATGAAAGGAGCGGTTCGCGGCGACCGAGTCCGGCAAAATTGGCAAGCCGGGCGTTGCCGGCGCTGTTCTCCACGACTGACACCACTGCAAACGCGCCCACCACGGTCAAGCCGTAGGTGGCCATGTAAAAAATCAGTGAACTTACGCCCTGGTTGTTGTTCGCGAGCAGCCCGAGCAGCGCATAACCGGAATGGGCGATGGCGGAATAGGCGAGCAGGCGTTTGACATTGCTTTGCGCAATGGCGGCCAGATTTCCGAGGGCCATTGAAATGGCGGCGACGATTGCCACCACCGGCAGCCAGCCGGTGACGTAGTGCTGCCACGCTCCATTTCCGCCGGCGTGAGCGAAGCCCACCATCATTACCTTGGCAAAGATGAAAAAGCTGGCGAGCTTGGAACCAGACGCGATGAGCGCGGCGCTTGGCGTGGGCGCGCCTTCATAGGCATCCGGCGCCCAGAGATGGAACGGCACCGCGGCGACCTTGAAGCCAAAACCGATCACGGTCATCACAATCGCCACGATGAGCAAAGGGTCCAGGGCTTGCTTTGCGCCGCCCAGATGGACGGCGATCTGGACAAGGTTGGTCGTTCCGGAAAGTCCATAAATCAAACTCAGCCCGAACAAAGTGAACGCCGCCGACATTCCGCCGAAGAGAAAATATTTCAACGCGGCTTCCACCGATTTGATGTTCTGCTTGTTGAATGCAGTCAGGATGTAGAGCGACAGGCTGGTCAATTCGAGCGAGATGAAAATCATCAATAAGTCAGTCGAGCTGACCAACAGCATCATTCCAACCGTCGCCAGCAGGATGAGCGCAATATATTCGCCGACGTGATCGGTAAATTTGCTTTCGACAGAGATAACGATGGTGCAGAGAGTAAGCGCAAGAAGTGCGATCTTCACCAGCCGCGTCAATGGATCGGGCGTGAACATGTCCGTGAGCATCGGAGACACTCCCGCCGGCGGTTCAATCACCAGCAGCCAGGCAATGGCCACCAGACATCCCACGCAT
>JAQGPB010000164.1 GCA_028293265.1 Pedosphaera sp.
ACAGATTACCGGCAGCCGTTCAAAAAAGGAATTTGCAGCTTGGTTGGATGCTTAGATCATAAATCGTGCCCATTTCACCATGAATCCTTCCGCAATGCCCACTGAGCAATTGAAGATCGTCATCGTCGGTCATGTTGATCATGGCAAATCCACGTTCGTGGGCCGTCTGTTTCATGACACGGGCTCGCTGCCTGAGGGGAAACTGGAGCAATTGCAAAAAATTGCCGAGCGGCGCGGCGTCCCGTTTGAATGGGCTAATTTGATGGACGCTTTGCAATCGGAGCGCGACCAGAACATCACGATTGACACCGCGCAAATCTGGTTTCAAACGAAGCTGCGGCAATACGTCATCATTGACGCGCCGGGCCACAAGGAATTTCTCAAGAACATGATCACCGGCGCGGCGAACGCCGAGGCGGCGCTGCTGCTGATTGATGCGAACGAAGGCATTCAGGAACAATCGCGCCGGCACGGCTATCTGCTCAACCTGCTTGGCATCCGCCAGATCGCGGTGCTGGTGAACAAGATGGATTTGCAGGGTTACTCGCAGGAACGATTCGATCAGATCGAAAAGGATTATCGCGCCTTCCTGAAAAGCATCGGTGTGCAGCCCAAGCTGTTCATCCCCATCGCCGCCAAGCATGGCGACAACATCGCCTCCCTCAGCGCGAACATGCCGTGGTGGCAAGGGCCGACGGTTCTGGCGGCGTTGGATGAATTTAAGGTTTCCGACCGGCCCGATAATCAGCCGCTGCGCTTTCCGTTGCAGGACATTTATCGCTTTGATGACCGGCGCATTCTTGCGGGGCGCGTCGAGGCGGGCTCGATCAAGGTCGGCGACCGCCTGCTGTTCAGTCCGGGCACCAAGACCAGCACGGTGAAAACCATCGAGCGTTGGAATGCGCCGCCGCAACAAAGCGCTGTCGCGGGCGAATCCATCGGCATCACGCTGACGGAGCAGATTTTTGTCGAGCGCGGCGCGGTGGCGGCGCTGGAAACGTCTCCGCCCTACGAACTGAGCCGGTTCAAGGCGCGTTTGTTCTGGCTTGGCCACAAGCCTTTTGCGAAGGGCAAGCTCTACAAGCTCAAGCTGGCGACACAACAGGTGGACTGCGAAATTGAATCCATTGAAAAGGTCATTGATGCTTCGACGCTCGAAACCATTTCCCGTTCGCACATTGAAATTTTTGTCGGCCGGCACGAGGTCGCGGAACTGACGTTGCGCACCAAGCGGCCGGTGGCTTTCGACACGCATGCCGAAATCGTGCCGACGGGCCGGTTTGTGATCGTGGATGGTTTCGAGGTTTCCGGTGGCGGCATTGTGGCGGACGGCGATTATCCGAAGCGCACCGCCGACAGCCTGCACAAGAGCGACAACATTTATTGGAGCGAGGGCAAGGTCACCGCCACGCAGCGTTCCAAGCGCAACCGTCATGCCGGCTGCGTCGTCTGGCTGACCGGTCTCTCCGGCTCGGGCAAATCAACCATCGCCAACGAACTCGAACGCGAATTGTTTAACGCCGGCAAGCACGCCTACGTGCTGGACGGCGACAAAATCCGCCACGGCCTTTGTTCCGACCTCGGGTTTTCGCCCGATGACCGCAAGGAAAACATCCGGCGCGTGGGCGAAGTGGCAAAACTGTTTGCCGATTCGGGCATCATCTGCATCACGGCATTCATTTCGCCCTACCGCGCGGACCGCGATTTGGTGCGCAAGATTATGACGAATGACCAGTTCATCGAGGTATTTGTGAACGCGCCGCTGGCGATTTGTGAGCAGCGCGATCCCAAGGGCCTCTACGTGAAGGCGCGCGCGAACCTGATCAAGGAATTCACCGGCATCTCCGCCCCGTACGAAACCCCGGCCAACCCGGAAATCGAATTGCACACCGACAAGCTTTCCACCGGCGAATCCGTCGCCCGCATCCTTGAATTCCTCCACGTTCAATCAGAGGACACTACCATCTCCATCTGACGCAGGATTGGTCTGGATTTTTTTTTGCAATCTGGCAGATTCTGGGTATGCCAGAGAAAACATTAAATGATTTACCGCGGGACTTGCGGTTGCTTTACACCAGGGGATTCGAGGCGTATCAGCGGGAAAACTTCGACTACGCCGTTGAAATGTTCACACAGGTTTTGGCCAAGGAACCGTCCGTCTTTGAAGTGCGCAAAACCTTGCGGGCGGCCCAGATGGGCAAGAGCGGGAAGAGCGGGGGATTTTTCAAGCGCCTGACCAGCAGCGCCAGTTCCAGCCCGCAGGTTGCCAAGGGTCAGATGGCCCTGCGAAAAAATCCGCTCGAGGCGATGCAGATCGCCGAGGAGATTCTCAATTCGGATGCGAACAGCACTGGTGGCCATAAATTGCTGGCGGAAGCCGCCCTGGCCGCCGAAATGCCGCGCGTGGCGGTGATGTCCCTGGAGGTGCTCGTCAAAAATGCGCCCAAGGACCGGGACCTCAGTTTTCAACTCGCCGAAGCGCTGGCCATGTCGGGCGAAAAAGACAAGGCGGAACGGGTGCTGACCGAGCTGCAAAAGAGCTACCCGACCGACAACGAAATTTTCCAAAAATTGAAAGACCTCTCCGCGCGCAA
>JAQGPB010000276.1 GCA_028293265.1 Pedosphaera sp.
CGCTTCAACACGTAAAGCAGATTAACGTCGAAGGCGAGATCGGCGGTCATCAGGCTGCCGTGGATTTCATCCACCGCGCGCCGGTGCATGACCTTCGCGGGGCATTGGGTGTCCTTGATGTTCAGCCAGAGGAGCGATTGCACGATCGCATGAAACCCGCGACTGACAAACCGGCGCATCCGCGTCTGGCTCTGGTGCAAGACTGCTCCCGGCAGCCAGCGCGAGCCGATCACGCAATCCGCCCGGTCGCACAATTGCACCAATTTATGGAATGCCTCGGGACCGGTGGCGCCATCGGCATCCACGTAGCCGATCAAGTCCGCCAAGGGCGCAAGTTTCAACCCTTCAATCAACGCTCCGCCCTTATGGAGCGGTGCGGAAAATTCCAAGGCGCTGATGGCCGGATATTTCGACGCCACCGCTTGCACCACCACGATGGTATTGTCGGTGCAGCCATTGAGAACGACTACCAGTTGGAATTTGCCGGCGTAATTTTTCTGAAAGTATTCCGCAAAATCCACCAGCACCGGTCCGATCCGGCCTTCCTCGTTGTAGGCCGGAACCAGCAAGAGCAGGCTTGGGGAGGTCTGGGTCACGCGATTGAATTACCAGAGAATCAGTGGAATGCAACTCAACATCACTGGATGTTCAGCTCGCGTTTGATGTTGAATTTTTCGACGCGCTTGCGCAGGGTGGCGCGGGTGATGCCAAGGAGCTTCGCCGCATGTACCTGGTTGCCCTTGGCCTCCTGCAAGGCCTGGATGATCAGTTCCCGCTCGACGGCCGGGAACACCTTCAACTTGGGATTCTGCCGCGCCCAGCGGAACAAGAGCCTCGCGACGGAGGCGATTTCCGTCGTGCCGCTTTCGCCCACGGCCAGCGCGCCGGAGGTCAACTGCCCCGTCGAAGTGGCGTGCGCGCCCGGATCAGTGATTTCCGGCGGCAGGTCGCCCTGCAAAATCACATCGCCCTTGGCCACGACCACCGCGCGCTGGATGATGTTCTCCAACTCGCGCACATTGCCCGGCCAATGATATTTTTCCAACGCCTTGATGACACCCGGGGAAATGGACTTGGGCGGTTGTTGCTGGCTTTTGGCGAGCTTGTTCAGAAAATAATTGACGAGCAGGCGGACATCATCGGGCCGCTCGCGCAAAGGCGGCAACTGGACGCGCACAACGTTCAGGCGGTAGAACAAATCCTCACGAAACTGCCGCGCTGCCACGGCCTGTTCGAGCGGCTTGTTGGTCGCGGCGATGATGCGCACATCCACCTGGATGGCCTGGTTGCCGCCCACGCGCTCGAACGTGCCGGATTGCAAGACGCGCAAAATCTTGGTCTGTGTGGCCGGCGTCATGTCGCCGATTTCATCGAGAAAAATTGTGCCTTCGTGGCATTGTTCGAACCGGCCTATGCGTTGCGTGGCCGCGCCGGTGAAGGCGCCGCGTTCGTGGCCGAACAGTTCGCTTTCCAGCAGTTGCTCGGGGATGGCGGCGCAATTGATGGCGAGAAAAGGTTTCGCGCTGCGTTCGCTGTGATGATAGATGGCGCGGGCAACGAGTTCCTTGCCGGTGCCGCTTTCGCCGGTGATCAGCGCGGTGGCGTCCGAACCGGCGAGCTGGCCGATAAGCTTGAAAACTTTCTGCATCGCCTCGCTGCGGCCGACGATGCCGACCTCGTAATCCTCCGATTCAAGCAACGGCTCGTAGGACACGACCTGTTTCATGTCGAGCGCGGTCTTGAGCGCGCCGGCGATGATTTCCTTGAGCTTGGGCACGTCGAAGGGCTTGAGCAGGTAATCGTACGCGCCCAGCTTCATCGCCTCAATGGCGGTTTGCGTCGTGCCGTAGGCGGTCATGAGGATGACGAGCAGCTTGGAATCAATCTGGCGGATCCGGCGGAGGGTTTCGAGGCCGGTGATGCCGCCCATCCGCACGTCCATGATGACGAGGTCGGGCTTGAGGCGCGGGATGATCTTTAAGCCCTCCTCGCCGCTGGCGGCAGTGGTGAGCTCGATTTCCGGCGAATCAAAAATCCGGCGGAAGGAATACTGCACATCCGCCTCGTCATCTATTAAAAGCAGTTTTGCCATTACAGGGGAATTTTGAATGACTTACGGAGAAAGTCGAATGAAATTAATGGACGGGCGGATGATATTTGCGGGCGGTTCTCCCATGCGCCTCTCATTTTCTGCCAAACAAAGCCTCGCGCATTCCGGGCGCGGGTTCGTTTTTTTGCGGGTCCCAATAACGGAATCCGGCGTTCCAATCCCAGATCGCCCAGCCAAGTTTTTGTTCCGCGCAGACCCGCCGGAACTCGGCGTAAAACCGCGCGCGCGACATGGGGTCCGCGCCGGTGAAGCAGCCGAACTCGCCGACATGCACGGGGCGGCCATAATATTCCGACCAACGGCGCGCCAATTTCATCGTTCCCTCGAAAGCCGCCGAGCTGCTGGGGTTCAAGGCCGATGGCAGGGTGTTGTAGCGCTTGAGCCAATCGCGCACACCTTGGCGCAGGTTGAGCGACTCGTCCGGCACCAGGGGCGTTGGCGGCGGGCCGGGAAATTTGATGCCTTTGGTTTTCACATCCGGACCGCCCCAGGTTGCGCCTTGGTGTGTGAAATAATAGGGCTCGTAACAATGGATGCTCACGATGAGGTTGTCGTCATCGTTGGGCAGGATGAGGTTCTTTAATTCACTGACCTGATTCCAACGGCCCGGACCGACTACGATGGTGCGCCGGGGATTCGTCTTGCGGATTTCGGCGATGGCTTGCGCGTAAATCGGATTCAGCACGGTGGTCGTGGCGGCGTCTTTTGGTTCGTTGAGCAGTTCAAAAACGACGGTGTCCGGCAGTTGCGCGTAATGGGTCGCAATCTGTCCCCAGATGGCGACGAAACGGGCGACCTCATTGGTGGGATTGGTCGTGAATTCGTCGAAATGATGGATGTTCAACATGACAGCCAGCCCCCGCGAAAGAGCGTTAGTCAGAATAAAATCCACCTTGGCAAAAATTTCATCCTCCAGCTTGAACTCCGGCCCCGGCCCGGTGTAGCGATGCCACCCTACCGGCACGCGCACGTGATCAAACCCCTCGGCCTTTATGTGGTCAAAGTCCTCCGGGTTGATGCGCACGCCCCAATCCTGGCCGCGCGGCACTTCCAGATAATTGCCGAGGTTTGCGCCGTGCATGAAGTGGACGGCGGATTGTCGGGCCTGGGAATGGGCGCCGTCAATGGGCTTCATCTCCGGCGGATTGGACGGGACAAAAGTCTCATCGGCCGCGCGGCCCAAGACTGCAATCGCGAGGAAGGTGAGCAGGGCAAACGTAGAGCGGCGAGAGAGCATGGGAGAAGTGAACGTGCAAACATTCGAAAGTTCAATTCAAGAATTGCGCTCCATGGGTGGAAAGCACCAAGCACCAACATCCAAGCTCCAGAGAAGCTCCAAGCTCGCAAGCTTCAATTGGAGGTTGGCGCTTGGTGCTTGGTGCTTAATGGCGCTCGGAACGGCGCACCGCTTGAAGAAGCGGCTAAATTCAGCTCTGTTTACGGCGGTTCTATTTCCGACGCCGGGCGGGGCCGAAGAAGTAACCACCAGTCAGCCGGACACCCCTGGCCTTGCCGGGATAGCCCTTGGGCGCGCCGGGTTTGCTTTCTTCGAAGAGCGCGGTGTATTTGTAATTGAAATTCTCCAGCTTGATGCGCTCGACTTTCTTGCCGATGAACCGCTCGATGGCATGCACGTGCTGGGCGTCCTCGGCAACCATCAGCGTGAAGGCGTCGCCGGTGTTTTCCGCGCGGCCCGTGCGGCCGATGCGGTGAATGTAATCCTCGGGATGCTGCGGCACATCGTAATTGATGACGTGGCTGACGTCGGCAATATCCAATCCGCGCGCGGCGATGTCGGTGGCGACCAGCAATTCAAAGCGACCGGTGCGGAAACCTTTCAGGGCGTCTTCACGTTCGCGCTGGGTGCGGTTGGAATGCAGCACGGCGACGGAATGATTGTTGCGCTTGAGCAGGTGGGCGATGCGGTCGGCGCGGTGCTTGGTGCGGCAGAAAATGATGACGGACTCGTAATTCACCCGCTCAAGTATTTCGCGCAAGAGGTCGCTCTTCTGGTCTTCAGCGACAGGATAGATGACGTGCTTGACGGTTTCCGCGGGTGAGCGGCGCATGCCGATCTCGATGGTCTGCGGATTTTTCATCGCCCATTTGATGAGCGTCTCGATCTGGACGGGAATGGTCGCAGAAAAGAGCGAGGTATGGCGGTCGCGCGGGCATTTGTCCACAATGCGGCGGACGTCCGGCAGAAAACCCATGTCGAGCATCCGGTCGGCTTCGTCGAGCACCAGATATTTAATATGGTCCAACCGGCAGGTGCCGCGCCCCAGATGGTCGAGCAACCGGCCGGGCGTGGCGATAAGAACATCCACGCCGTCGCGCAAGGCGTCATTTTGCTTGCCGTAACCGACGCCGCCATACATCACGGCGGCGCGCAAATTGGTGAAGCGGGCGAAATCGCGGATGGCGGTTTCAACCTGGGCGGCGAGTTCGCGGGTCGGCTCCAAAATCAGGACGCGCGGCTTCGGATCGTGCTGCTCCAGTTTGCTCAGAATGGGCAGGGCGAACGCGGCGGTTTTGCCAGTGCCGGTCTGGGCGCTGCCGATAACATCAATCCCGGCGAGGATGAGCGGAATGGCGCGGAGCTGGATGGGAGTCGGCTCGATGTAGCCCATGGCTTTGACACCGTCAACCATGGCGCTGGAAAGCTCTAATTTACTGAATGGCATAACTGGCGAATGGAGAGTGGGGAGTGCGAAGTGCGGAGTGCGGAATGGAAAGCAGTCACTTCTCTCGTTTTGAGAATCATTTTATACATCTCTGTTTATTCAAATTGGGCAAACTTTATCGCGTCAAGCGGCTGCGGGTTCATGGGGCGGCTTGATTGCCGGGCTGGTTTCGGCAGCGGGAGCAGCAACCGGCGTTTCAGCCGGAGGGGCGGGCGTTGCAGCCGATTCCGCGGAAGGCTCCGGTGCGGGGACGGTTCCGGTTTCGGGCACTGCAGCCGTAGCGGATGCTTCAGGAGCAGGGCTGGCAGCACCGGCCTCGGGAGCTGGCGCAGATGCGGGTGCGGCTTGAACCTTGGGCGGTTTGGGCGGCTTGATGACTGGCTTCTTGGCAGTTTCCAAAATGCCGTTCGCAAACTCGATCACATGCCCCTGATGAATCAGCCAGTGCAAATCGCCGATGATCGCGGCTTGTTCCGGTGTCGGGCCGGGTTCGGCAGGCGGCGCAGCGGGTGCCGGCGCAGCAGCAGCATCCGTGGGTGCGGCAGCGGCTTCCGTTGACGCAGGTGGCGCAACGGGAATGGGCGCTCGCGGAGGTGTCGGGGCGAGTTTTTCGACCAGATGCCGGCGCGTGGTTTTGGGATGGGCATCAATGTATTGGACGATTTGCTTCACCTGATCGGAAACCGGGGTGGCTTCCAAATCCAGATAATGCGGCCGCGCGACGGAGACGTGCGTGATGGTCTTGTTGACCTTGAAAAATTGCAGGCCGTGACCTGCGAACTGCTGGCTCAAAATCGTCGCGATCTGCAACGGGAAACGTTTCTGTTCATCCCAGGCCGCGCGCAAGAGGCGTTGCAAACCGGGCGAGCGCAATTGCCGGCTGGCCGGCCCGCTGAGCGTGTGTTTCTCGACCTGCTTGATGATGTTGGGCAGATGCACTTCGCGGAAATGGGCCTCGACGGCTTCGCGGCTGCCCAAGCGCGGCGCTTCGGGCACGTTGAGGCAGATGTATTCGGTCTTGGTGCTCTGGTCTTCGATCCACTTTTTGACCACGGTTTCTTCGCGGACGATTTTCACCCGGGCCTTGAAGGCATCGAAGGGCATCCGGGAAAACTGCTCATTGTGCAGCTTGTGCAACTGGTTCTGGTAATCGTGATAGTTCGGCGGGCCAAGAATGATGCCGCTCATGCCACATTGGGCGACAAAGGTGTAAGTGCCCTTGGGCGGTTCGGTGGGCGTCTTTTCGGCCTGAT
>JAQGPB010000279.1 GCA_028293265.1 Pedosphaera sp.
CCTCCACGACCAATGAAACTTTTCGCGGGATTGATTTCACTCCTGACCTGCGGCCCCTGATCACCTCGCAGCCGGCCAACTACAGCACGACCAACGGCGGCAGCGCGAGCTTCAGTGTGACGGCTGATTCCGTTCATGCACTTAGCTACCAATGGTTGCAGAATTCCCTTGTTTTGGCGAATGCGACGAATGCCTTGTTGACGCTCAACAATCTCACCACTGACACCAACGGCTACATTTATCAATGCGTGGTCACCAACCAATACGGCAGTGTCACCAGTGCGCCCGCCTTGCTGACCGTCACCGCCGCAGCCCAGGCCCCGGTCATCACCAATGGCACCGCCCATGTGACCAGCTTTGTTGGCGGCACGGCGACATTTGCTCCGATTGCTCCCACCGGCACCGAGCCGTTCACCTTCCAATGGTATTTCGGCGCCACTCTGCTAGTGGATGACGGCGTCAAATACAGCGGCTCCACAAGTCCTTCCTTGTCCGTGTCGAACCTGCTCACTTCCGACGCTGGCAATTACTATTTGGTGGCGAACAACGCCGGCGGCACTGCTTCCAATCTGGTGGACATACTCACCGTGAACTATCATGTGGCGACCGTTACCGCCGGCCAACCGCAGTCGGTCACCACGTTTGTGGGTCTGACCACTTCGTTGACGGCCACCCAGTCTGGCGGCACTCCGCCCTTGACCAGCCAATGGTTCAAAGGAACGACAGCCTTGAGTGATGTCAATGAGTACAGTGGCACAGCCACCAGCACGTTGACCATCAGCCCGGCTGCGACCGGCGACGCGGGTTCTTACAAGATTGTCTATAGCAACGGCGGTGGCAGCGTAACCAGCAGTGTCGCCACGGTCACCGTGCTTGTCCCTCCGGCGTTGTCCTCGGTCAGCTACAGCAATCAGATATATATGCAAAACTTCGATTCCCTGCCCGATCCCGGCAGCAATTCGGTGAACAGCATCAACAATCCCCTGGATCCGGGCAGCATCAAGAACCTCTCCTATTCGCTGGCGAATCCGTTTGATTTCGCCTTCCCCGTCATTAACAGCAGCTACGTCGGCGGACTCGGCTTGAGCAACACCATGCCGGGATGGTATGGCGCGGCGGACACCTTGTTTACGGGCGTGGACGGCATCACGCGCTTTGGCGCGCAAAACGGCGATCAAACCACTGGCGGCGTGATTGACTTCGGCCCCAACGACGGCGTTGGCATCACCGGCACCAACCGCGCGTTGGGCCTGCTTTCCACCGCCACCACCGGCGCAACTTCCTTCGCCGTGAAACTCGTCAACAAGTCGGCCACGACGCTGAATTATTTGACGCTCAGTTTCGTTGGCGAATTGTGGCACAACGGCACGGGTCATCGCGTCATGTCCTTCGGTTACACGAATGACCCGACGGCGACCAACTTCGTGCTCACGTCGGAGTCCATCTCCAACTCGACGCTGGTGCCGGCACTGGCGTTCAGCTTCCCGACCAATCAAGTGGTGGTCGCGGTGGATGGAACCACACCGGCTTATCAGACCAACGTTTCGATGAGCAACCTGGCACTGTCGAGTCCCTGGCAGCCGGGCGGGGCCTTGTGGCTGATCTGGGGCTTGGACTTCTACGGCAGCGGCGGCGGCAATGGCTACGCGATTGACAATCTCAGCGTGTTCGCCAGCGCCACTCCGGTGACGCAGGCAACCGCACCGGTGCTCGGAAGCGTGGCTTACTCGGGCAGCGGCCTGAGCTTCAGCTTCGTCAACACCTCGGGTGCGCGCTTCTCGGTGTATGGCGCGACCAACTTGGTTTCGCCCAACTGGGTGTATCTGGGCGTCCCGACTGAAACTCCTCAAGCCGGGAACAGTCTGTATCGGTTTACTGATGGCCAGACGGCTGTTAACAAGCAGCGGTTCTACAAGGTGACCAGTCCGTAAGAGCCCGATTCAATGAGTGATGACAGGGCAGGCGAAAGCCTGCCCTGTTTTTTTGGCGGCTATGAAATCCATTATGCTTAATGGGCTCTACAATTAGTGTTACAACGTGCCCTCCCATGAACCCTGCACGGTGGGGCGGACAAGCGCGAGAAAAGCGCCAGAGGACTGGCGCACTCCAAGACCTGGCGGAATTCGCGAGCGGCCAGGTTGATCGCAAAGCGTCGTGGAGTGCGCCGGCAGAGCGCAGCGGCGACGGCGCTTCTCCGTAACGCATCATTGCTTCCAAGGCGTTGCGCGCCTGCAAAAGCGGTGTCGCGCTGCGCTTGCCACCGCACTCCAAAACCTGGCGGAGAGCGGGACGGTTCAGGAGTCGATCGCGTCTGGTGAATTTGGAGGTCGTGGTTGCATTCCCCAGATCACCATATGATCGCGCGCTGTTCGGGGGGACGCCACATGGGGGCGCCTTCCTTGATGCCGAAGGCGTCGTAGAATTCCTGGACGTTCACGCTGGGGCCGATGGCGCGGAATTGGCCAGGGGAATGCGGGTCAACCGTGAGGCGGCGGCGCAACTCGGCTTCGCGCCAGTTCACGCGCCAGATTTGGGAGAAGGAAAGGAAGAAACGCTGCTCCGGGGTGAAGCCGTCAATTTTTTTGCGCTTGGACGGGTCTTTGGCGAGCGCGCGTTCCAAGGCTTCATAGGCCATGTTGACGCCGCCGAGGTCGGCGATGTTTTCGCCGAGGGTCAGGCGGCCGTTGACCTTGAGGCCGGGCAACGCCTCGTAGGCGCCATATTGGTCCACGACTTTTTGAGCGCGCGATTCGAAGGCCTTGGCGTCGTCTTCCGTCCACCACTCGTTCAGATTTCCATGCGCGTCGTATTTGCGGCCCTGGTCATCGTAGCTGTGGGTCATTTCGTGGCCGATGACGACGCCGATGCCGCCGTAGTTCACCGCATCATCCATGGTCACATCGAAGAAGGGCGGCTGCAAAATTCCGGCGGGGAAAACGATTTCATTTTGGAGCGGGTTGAAGTAGGCGTTGACGGTCTGCGGTGTCATGTCCCATTCGGTTTTGTCCACGGTTTTGCCGACGCGCGCCAGTTGGCGTTTGGATTCAAAAATGGCCGAGCGCTGGACATTGCCGAGATAATCATCGCGGCGGATTTCCACCGAGGAATAATCGCGGAATTTATCGGGGTAGCCGATTTTTTGGGTGAAGGCGTCGAACTTCGCGAGCGCCTTTTCGCGGGTTGGCGGGGTCATCCAGGCCAAGTGCTCAAGCCGGTCGTGAAGGACTGATTTCAAGTTGCCGATCAGTTCGGCCATGCGGGCGCGGGCCTCGGGCGGGAAATATTTCTCGACGAAAAGCTGGCCAAGCGCCTCGCCGATGTGCGAGTCAATGACGCGCGCGGACCGCTGCCAGCGCGGTTCCTGGGCGGGCTGGCCGCTCAGGACCGTGCCAAAAAAGGCGAACGACTCGCGTTCAAAGTCCTGGGCCAGACAAGGCGCGGCCTGATGCAGGACGTGCCAGCGGAGATAGGTTTTCCAATCATTCAACGGCCGTTCCTTGACCAGCTTGTCCAGGGCTTCAAAAAACTC
>JAQGPB010000286.1 GCA_028293265.1 Pedosphaera sp.
ACATTGCGCGGGCAGGTTGTCGGTGTAATCGTTCCCCTCCCCCGCTTGCGCCCAGCCGATGAGCGCGGCGTGAAGACTCTCGCGCACTTTCTGCGCCTGTTCATCGAGCAATTGCTGCGGCATCTCCTCCCACAAAAACCTCAGGTCGCGCACCATCGGGATCATCCGCAGGCCGATGGCCTTGCCTTCCGAAAGCAGCAATGGACCGGCGTAGCCGTAATTTTTCTGCCACGCCAAAAACGATTCGACCGTCCCATGCGTCAGGTAGCTCGTGGTGACGACATGCGGCAAGGCGATTTTAAACTCGCGGTTCACGCGACGGCTCTTGGCCAGATGAACCTCCAGGAACGTGCGATGCCGCCCGCCCAATTTGCAAAACGGATGCAGCGCCTTGACCACGCCCGCGCCCTGCGTCCAGCGGCTGCCGACGCCGCCGGAAAGCGTGACCACGGCAACTTCGCCCTTGGCAATCGCCGCCTGGCCCAGCGCCGAGCACTCCGGTGGCAACGCGCCTGTCGCATCCAAAACATCCTCCGGCTGGACATCTTCAATCTTGGTGCTGGCCGGGAGCCGGTTTTGCGCGAGACCGATGCGGCCGTTCTTCAAATCCGCGCGCACCTGCTCATGTTGTGCGCGGTCAAAGGCATTTTGTTCGAGCAATTCCGCCAGGCTTTCTCCTGCCGCAGCCTCATGCTTCGAGCGGGGCAGCAACCGGTCAAAAACTGTCTGCACCACGCCGCGCAATGCCGGTTGATTCCGGCTCGCGGCGGCAAATTTATCGAGTTCGGCGCGGCGCAATGGCGGCAATGCGCGCAGGTCCGACCGCAGCAGTTGCGGCACGATCAGCGCATAATAATTTTGCGGCAGCAGCGCTTCCGCGCCGGTAAGCAGGTCGGCCCAGGTGCCACGCTCGTTGATGGCAAAATCATAAACCACCGGCTCCATCGCGAAGGGCAGCGCGCCTTGAAGCTCACGTTTCGCGCTGCTCATGATTTCCTGCAAGCCCGCCTGTGCCGCCTGCTTTTTCTCCGGGGCGACAATGAAACCCATGCCGCCGCCCGACATGCCGCCCAGCATCCAGAAGCCCCAAAAATCTTCGCCAAACGCTGCGCGGGCGCGGGCAATCAAGGTCTCCGTGTAAAATGTGCTCGCCCACGGAATGATCGTCTGAATCGGTCCCTTGAAATTCCGCGTGGTGACCACCCCGACTTTCCGCACATCGCCCGCGCGCAACGCGGCAAGAATTTCGTCCAGGATGCCCAGCGCCTCCTGTCGCGCCTGCCATTCCGATTCCGAGCGCAGCAAATATTTTTCGGTCACCATTTCCAGGATCGGCCCGACATTCTGCGCCATGCCGCCATGCACAAGCACCAGGCTGTCCTGCAGCTTCTGTCGCGTTTCGGCGGAAATTTCCCCGGTGTCAATCACGCGATGCGTCGGCATCAATCGGCCCCGACTCAAACCAGCTTCGGGATCGCCCTCGCCAGCCAGCGCACCTTGAATCAATTTCATGCCCGGCCACACGCCGCCAGAATCCTGCCAGCCACCGCCCGACCCGCCGATCCATTCTCCCAAAATGGCGCGGGCAAGCACCAGCCGGCGCTCGCCTTCTTCCAGCGGACCGGCCAGCGATTTCGCCTGCCCAGTGGCCCGCATGCAGACGGAAATCAAGGAGGCGAGCAGATTCGTCGAAACCGCGAGCCGCGAACCTTTGGGGATGTTGTTGACATTGCTGACCAGTTCCAGCCCGCGCCCGGGCCCGGCCAGGCGCGCCAGCAAATCCGCAAGATTTTGCCCTGAGCCTTCAATCCCCGGCGGCACAATTCCCGCCGCGACCACAGCGGCTTTCAGGAGTCCAAGATAGTCCTTCGCAAAATCAAAAACTTCACTCAGACTCGTAATATCAGCAGTGGCATCCAGGTCAACACTCGTCAACCGGAGCACCGGTTCGTCAATCACCCGCAGATACACCTCGATGGGCGGTTCCGGCTGGGCATGGCGTCCCTTCACTCCCAGGTCAATCGAGACATTCAAGACCTTCGCCCCCTCGGGATAATCCATGCCCAGGAAAAAAATGTCGCTCCACGCGCTGTGGGTCAAGTCCATCCGCACCGGCGTGCGCTCCCGCAAAATGGGATGGCTTCCGTCGTTTGCGGTGTATTGCAGCAATTCAGGCCGGATGCGCAACGGCTGATCGCTTGGGTGCCCCATGCGGAACATCCATTGATTGCCGCGTACGGAACGCACGCTGCGCCGTACCTGGTCAGCCAAAGTCTGGATGCCGAGCCGGTAATAGGCGCCCGCCAGTGCGCTGGAAATGCCGTCGCTTGGCCCGTTGGCCGCCTGCATTTCCAAAAACACTTCGAGCGCCTCCTCGAAACGCCGCTGCAACAGATGCGCATAACCCTTGAACGGCACCAACCCGCGCGGCTGCATGCCGGCTTTTCCCGGCATGTGAAAACGGTGGATCGCGTACAGAAAAAACAGCGCCCGCACCCGTTCGTAAAGATTTTCGCTGCGCTGCCGAAACGCTTCGAGGTCGGCGCACTCGGCCAGCAGTTCGGACAACGACGCCGCGCGTACGAAGGCGTCGAGCGACTGGTTGCGCACGGATGGGTCGGCTGCGGTGATGATGTGGCGGAGCCTGCCGGTCATGGGAAATTTATTCGGCCTTGGTTGCGAGCATTTCGACCAGGTTGGACAGGACTTCATCGCGGTCCTTGCCTTCGAACGCCAATGCCAGTTGGGCGGTGAGCAGGCCGTAGCGAACGCCGATGTCATAACGGCGGCCGCGCAATTCCAGCGCGAGATAGCGCTCCTTCGCGGCCAGCCGGCTGAGCGCATCGGTAAGATGAACGCCACCCTTCGCGCTTTCCATCATTTCGGTGAGCATATCCATCACCGTCGGCGTCAGGACATGCATCCCGAAGAAACAGAGATAACGTCCCGCGCGCAATCCGGGCACGATCAATCTTTGTTCCGCCTCGGTCGGCGTCGGCTTTTCCAAAACGTTTTCCACTTCGTAAAGCCGCTGGCGCCCCGACACCAAACGCCCGCCCACCGCGCCGAAATAAGGCAGCTTGCTTTCGTGCGTTGCCTGCACGGCTGAAACGGCGCACGACTCGGCCTGGGCAATCTCAACCAATTGTTGCGCGCAATTTTTCAAATCCCGGCTCACATAAAGATGGTCGCCGACGAGATGCAAAAAGGGCTGGTCGCCGGAAAAACCGCGCGCGCATTGCACGGCCTGGCCATAGCCCAGCGGCTTGGTTTGTTCGATGAACTGAACCCGGCCCGCGTGCGCGCCCGCCGCCGCGCGATAAGCAGCCTGGTCACCCGGCCGGACCACCACGCAAATCTCGTCAATGCCCGCCTTCAGCACTTCTTCGAGAATGATGGTCAGCGCGGTTTTTTGCACGCCGTCCCGGTCCACCAAGGTCTGGAGCGGAAGTGTCGGCTGATTTTTACCCGCCGCGGTGATGATGGCTTTTTTGATTTCCACGAAAAAACTTTCGTTTGTTTGGTGCGAACAGAGTTGCAGATTCGCGGACGATGGTCAATGGTGCCGCCCCATCAAAAATCAAACTGATCAATGTTGTCTTTGTTAAACACAAACGGTTTGCCGAGCAGGATGTTGTCGCCCTTGATTTCCATCGCGCCGAGACGCCCGGCGGTGAAACTGGTTGCGTCGGTTTTCAATTCGCCCTTCGCCAGCGCGGTCGTGGCCTGCACCGTCAGGTAACCAAGGTCAATCGTCTTCCAAAGAATCACGCTCTGCGTGACGCCGTCCTTCACGTAGCGGCGGTTTTCATTCGGCAAACCGAGGCCGATGACCTTCACCGTGCCGGTCTTTCCCGCCTGCTTCACGGCTTCAGCCGCGCCGGGGACGGCGGGCGAACAGATGGCCATGATCAACTTGAGATTCGGATAGGTACTGAGCAGCGCGGTGGCTTCGCTTTGCGCCTTGTCCTTCAAGTCATCGCATGGACGCACGGTAACCAGTTTCATTTTGGGATATTTTTCGGCGAGACGCGCTTCAATGTGCTTGCGCCATTCGTTCATGTTCGCCGCCGTCAGCGAGGCGGTGATGATGGCAAACTCGCCGTCTTCGCCGGTGAGACGCGCGGCCTCGTCCATCAACGCATAACCTATGCCTTCGGGCGTCGCCTGATTTACAAAAAACTCACGCGCATCTGTGGCGGCGTC
>JAQGPB010000291.1 GCA_028293265.1 Pedosphaera sp.
GGTTCGCGGCTTCGAGGTTGCCAAACAAACGGGCGGTTGACTTGAGGACCATGGTGCCATCCACCACCAAGTCGGCCGCCAGTTCTCCGGCTATTTCCGCCGATGGCACGCGGATCGTTTCCTTCCAACGAAAATGGTTTGCCGCTGGAATTATCAGCAAGTTCGCCTTGAAAGTGCCTTTGATTTCAGCGGTCGAATGGATGGTCAGCGAACGGCCGGCGGTCAGCTTGCCGAGCAGCCGGCCCTTGATGACGGCGTCGTGCACCAGTATCTCGGTGTTGAACACATATCCGTTCGGCTCGATGGTGAAGGACCCCTTGGTCTTGAAGTTTTTGGAAACGGCGTTGGTGATGTGGTAATCCTTCAGGTCAATGTAGCGGCTGCAGCGCTTGCACATCGTGGATTGCGCGCTGACCGGCGCTTCCAATTCCGCGCCGCACTCAAAACAGGTGAGCAGCTTTTTTTCCGGCGCCGGCCCGGTGACTTTCTGCTTCGGGCGAAGGGCTTCCTGGACGTGGTAATGCTGCCGGCATTTTTTGCAGACGGTAGAGATCCCGGTGCGCGGCTCCATCTGCGGGTGCCCGCAGTGGGGGCAGGCCACCTGGATCTTGTCCTGCTGGCTCGCTGGCATTCAATGTTTGGCCACGCGGCTGGGCGGCGGTGTTAACGGATGACCGGCTTGGGAGTCTCCGGAACCTTGGGTGCTTCGCCGGTGCGCGGGGACGGGGTTGGGGAAACTTTGTTGGGGTTGACCTCGGTCTTGCCGACAAAGGTCACGCCTTCCTCGACGGTCAGCTTGGTGGCGCGAATGTCGCCGAAAAGCTCGGTCTTGGCCTTGATCTCGATCTTTTCCTTCGCGTGGATGTTGCCGGTGATCTTGCCGCGCACGATCACGGATTGGGCATTGATGGTGCCGTTGATGACCGCACCATCGCCGAGGTTCAAAACGCCGTCAGTGTTGATTTCACCTTCCAGCTTGCCGTCGAAGGTCAGTTCGCCGGAAAATTTGAGGTTGCCTTTGATCTCGACATCCGAGTTCAACACATTTTTTGACGCGTTTCCTGCTGTGCTCATATTATGTTCCATTTTAGGTCCTGTTTTTTGTCAGAACCAATACGTACCGCAACTATTGGAATGCGTCAAAAAATATGTTTAGAACATTTCCATAAATGCTCTAAGCCGCCGTTTGGTTCAGGCTTTTTCCGCGGTAAGGAGCATGTAAAGAATCATCGCCAGGGCAAGCAGGGTGACCATGGTGGTGACGACGATGATGAGACTGTGATCCGGGGTCACCTCGCTTCGGCTGATGCTTTGATTTACGACCCAATATCGCCGCGCGGCCAGAACCGCGAGAAAACCGCCCAAAGCCATCATCGTCACGCCAATCGGGAGCGACGCTCCGGTTTTGGCCGCCTGCGCGTGCGGGTCCAGACGCTTGGCCAATTCGTGCAACCACAAGCTGAATTTCGACACCACAAAGCCAAGGCTGATGATGGCAATGCTTGTCCTTATCCAGGCCAGAAAGGTGCGTTCATTGGCGAGGTATTCGGCGGCCCGCTTGTCGTCACTTATGGTTGCGCGCGGCCGCGTGTCCGGCGCGGCTGATTTTTTATCGTCCTTGCCGGGTCTTTTATTCATATCATCGGAATCCGCTGCAAATTATTTCGTTCGCTCCAGTTTGCGCCATGCCCGTTCGCTTTTTCGGACCTCGGCACGCAGCAGCTCCTCGGCTGACCAACCTCGTTGTTGTGCGTACTCCGCCAGTTCAAATAATTCCCGGCCTATGTCAGCTTTGTTCCGCTTTGCGTTGCCGCCCGGCTGCGCATCGAGCAGGCCCGCCTTGCGCGCTTTCTTCACCAACTTCTCCGCGCGCATCAAGCCGGGCAGATGTTTGGGAATGCCGTCCAGCGCCGAAGCCCGTTCGTGCCGCGTCCCCTTTTTCTCCGCGCGCTTGATTTGTTCCCACTGCGTCCAAACTGCCGCGACCGTTTTCGCCTTCGAATTGCCAAACACATGCGGATGGCGTCGGATTAGCTTGTCCACAATATGGCGTGTCACGGTTTCAAAATCAAACGCGCCGCGCTCCTTGGCCAATTGACAATGGAAAACCACCTGGAGCAGCAGGTCGCCCAATTCCTCGGCCATCTCGTGGTCGTCGCCGGCCTCGATGGCGTCCATCAGCTCGTAAACTTCCTCGACGGCGTGCCAGCGCAATGAGCGGTGGTCCTGCTCGCGGTCCCAAGGGCAGCCTTTGGGCGAGCGGAGCCGGGCCATTACTTTGAGGAGATCGTTGATTGCTTCGGTTTTCGGCATAAATTTTTTTAAGCCGCGAAAGAACGCAAAGAGCGCAGAGAAGAATTAACCGGATAATCTTTCCTCTATGTGTTCTTTGCGTTCTTTTGCGGCTATTTTGAATGTCCTATAATATCACCAAATTATCGCGGTGGACAACTTCGGCGCGGGCCAACTGCCGTGAATTGATTTCCGCAGAACTGAAATTGCAGATGCCGCGCGCGAATTCCGTGCCTTCCAGGTCGCAGATGCGCAATACATTCCCGGCGGCGAATTCCCCTTCGCAGCGGACGACGCCCGGTGGCAGGAGGCTCTTTCCTTTTTCGCGCAGGGCGGTTTTCGCGCCGTCATCCACGAACAGCGTGCCTTGCGGGTGATGAAAAAACGCGATCCAGCGTTTCCGCCCCTGCAGCCGCGTCGGTTGCGGAATAAAAACGGTACCTTCGACCTCGCCCTCCATGATGCGCGACATCACGTCGCGTTTGTGGCCGGAGGCGATGACCAGCGGGATGCCGGAGCGGATGACGATTTTTGCCGCCTGGATTTTCGAGGCCATGCCGCCGACGGCCGTTTCGCTGTCCGTACCGCCGACCATGCTTTCCACGCCGGCGTCAATTTGCTCGATGATGTCGAGGGTGCGGGCATCGGCTTTGCCGAAATTTGCGATGACGCCATCCACGGTCGTGAGGATCACGAGCAAATTGGCGGGCAGCAAGGAGGCCACGAGCGCGGAGAGCTTGTCGTTGTCGCCGAACTTCAATTCCGTGGAGGAGACGGCGTCATTCTCGTTGATAATGGGCACGACGCCGTGCGAAAGGAGCGTGACCAAGGTGTTGCGGGCGTTGAGGTGGCGCTCGTGGTCCTGCAAATCCTCGTGGGTGAGCAACACCTGGGCGACGTGGAGATCGTGCTTGGCAAATAGTTTGTCGTACGTCGCCATGAGACGGGACTGGCCCACGGCGGCACAGGCCTGCAATTCGGCGAGCTGACCCGGCCGTTTTTTGTAACCGAGCGCGCCCATGCCCGAACCGACCGCGCCTGAAGTGACGAGGACGATTTCCTTCCCGGCGCGGCGTTGTTCCGCGATTTGGCCCACCAACTGTTCCATTTGGGCAAGGTCAGGCTGCTTCCGGCTGTCAGTGAGGACACCGGTGCCGAGCTTGACGACAATCCGATCAATGTTTTTGAGCAACTGGCTGCGCACGGGAGAGTTCGTAGCAAATGAAGGAGGAACTGTCGAGAAACGTTGCGATCCCTTCGCGATCGCCAGTTGGCTCCGGCGACTTGTCAGACTTATCAGTTTTAATCTGCTCTAAAGATCTTCCTGTCCCAGGAGCGATAATACTCAATCCACTCTCCACGCCAAACCCCGACGACAAAATCTCTGCCCGGCGAACCCCAGTTTGTCATGAAAGGCGGTTTTTCTATGATGTACCAAACCGCTTTGCTCCCTCGGTTCGTTGATGCCCACGCTTGAAATTCGGGATCTGAAGGAAGCCGATGCTGTGAATCTCGAAATGCCTCAATATAGCTGGCAAGCGGGACAAGCTCAGTCTTTGCGAATGCTTGATCTTTACGTAACTGCTTGAGCGTGACAAAAACACAAAGGCAAATTAGTAGAAGGCCAACGATACAACAGAAGTTGACCCACAATCTCCAAATCGCACGGAATATGTCACAGAGGCGACGCATACGCCTAATTATTAATATGCTTCCTGTAATTCATGTCTTGAATCATCTACTGCTGCCTCAAAGGCGGTGACGGGAGATTGCCGCAGGGCGGTCGGGCCGTCCAGCCTGTTTTCGGGCGGATGTCGGGAAATCGAGTCCCAAGATACCCAAGCCGCATAACAATGGTGCGGCATTTTTCAACCTCAACGAGGTTGCGGAACAAAGCCCAAGGTTGGCCGGCTCTTTGGCCTGGCCGGCCTACCTTGGGTAAACGTCCGCAAAGATTTCCCAACCTCGAAGAGGTTGTGGCCGTGCGGTCGGTCCAGCCGGAGACACAACCTCTTCGAGGTTGCGAACATCGGCGCGGTTTCCCAGGGTAGGCTCTCTCGGAATCGAGCCAACCCTGGGCTTTGGGGCACAACCTCGTTGAGGTTGAAAAATGCCGCACATTATCCCGCCTCCTCACGTCGGCAGCTATTGTCCGCATCGGGAACGATGAGGTTTTTCACTTTTGTGCGCTTCGCCATTTTGAACTTTGAAGTTTGAAGATTAAACTGTCATAGTCTGGCCATGCGTGATGAATCATTGAATTTTCTAAAGACTCTTGTCAATACCCCCAGCCCCGTAGGGCATGAGGCCCGTGGTCAGCGGGTCTGGCTGGATTATGCATCGAAGTTTGCCGACAGCACTTTTTCCGATGCTTATGGCAACTGCGTGGCGGTGCTGAACAAGGGCGGTTCGCCGCGGCTCATGCTGGCGGCTCATGCCGACGAAATCGCGATGGTGGTGAATTACATTGATGCCGAAGGTTTTATTTATGTCCGCAAATTGGGCGGCGTGGACCCGGCGATCACCAAGGCGCAGCGCGTTATTATCCATTCGCGGAACGGGCCTGTTCACGGCGTGGTTGGCAATGTCGCGCCGCATCTCAGCAAGCACGACGGCGACGACAAGAAGACCCCGAAGATTCACGATCTGTTCATTGACATCGGTGTCAGCAGCACCAAGGACGCGGAGAAACTGGTGCAGATAGGCGATCCGATCACGCTGAATGACGAGTTTCAAATGTTGCGCAACGATCTGGCGGTCGCGCGCGCGTTTGACAACCGCATCGGCACGTTCGCGGTCGCGGAAGCCTTGCGTCTGCTGGGCGATGCCAAGGGCAAGCTTCAGGCTGAAATTTGCGCCGTCTCGAACATTCAGGAAGAAGTTGGCTTGCTGGGCGCGCGCCAGATTGCCTATTCGCTCAAGCCGGATGTGGCGATCGTGGTGGACGTGACCCATGCCACGGATTATCCGACCGTCAACAAAGCCCAGCACGGCAATGTGAAAATCGGCAGCGGCCCCACGGTCACCCACGGCGGCTGCAACCACTCTGAAGTCGTCGCACGCATCGAACAAATCGCGAAGACCAAGAAAATCCCGCTGCAGCACGAGGCCATGTC
>JAQGPB010000311.1 GCA_028293265.1 Pedosphaera sp.
GGCAGTTATTGGGAATACCTTAAGGTTCGCCCATCCTCACCGTCAACTGGTAAAGGGAAAACGACTTTTCCCGCCCGCAAGTATTTGATTGACAATAGCATATAAATTCACCTCGAATATTTCGGCCGCTTTGGCCAAGTACCCAAATACCCAATGACGAAATACCCAAAGAAATCCCAAGCCTCAATCACGCACGAAATTCTGGCAGTTTGGAGCTTAGGATTTTGGTCATTCTTTGGGTATTTGGGTGCTTGGGTCCTTGGGTATTTCATTTCCCGCCCTCTCGCGCAACGCAGTTTTCAAAATCTTCCCCGTTGCATTTCGCGGCAACGCCGCCACGAAAACCACCCGTCGCGGCACCTTGTAATCCGCCAACTTTGAGCGCACGAACTGCAACAACGCCTTCTCATCCAGCGCCACCCCATCATTCGCCGCCACGAACGCCAGCGGTTGCTCCCCTTTCCGCGCGTCCGGCACGCCGATCACCGACGCCTCTTTCACTCCCGGAAATTGATAAATAATCTCCTCCACCTCGCGCGGGTAAACGTTGATTCCGTTCACCAGCAGCATGTCCTTCTTCCGGTCGGTGATGAAATAATACCCGTCCGCATCCCGGTACCCGATGTCTCCCGTCAACAGCCAATCCTTGCGCATCACCTTCGCCGTTTCCTCCGGCTGGTTCCAATACCCCATCATCACATTGCCGCCCCGCACACAAACTTCGCCCACCTCCCCTGCCCCCAGCATCTGGCCCGCATCATCCTGGATGCTTACCTCCACGTTCGGAATCGGCAGCCCGATGGACCCCGGCTTCCGCACCCCTTGCAGTGGATTCTTCGTCACCACCGGGCTCGCCTCGCTCAAACCATACCCCTCGATCAATGGAAACGGAAACTTCGCCGCAAAATCGGTCAACACCTGCACCGGCAACGGCGCCGCCCCGCTGATGCACATCCGCAGCGACGGCAGCGGAATCGTCCCCGGCGAACTCGCCATGCTCCGGAAAAACTGCGGGATCGCCGGAAGAATCGTCGCCTGCCGCTGGATGATTTCCTGAAACACATTGCGCGGCGGATGCAGCGACCGGATCAAAACAATCGAGCCGCCCACCAGCAATGGGAGCAACACCCCCACGCACAGCATGAAACTATGGAACATCGGCAGCAACACCGCCATCCGATCCTCGTTCACGCAATACAGCACCAGCCGGCAGCTCTCCACGTTATGCAGCAGATTGCCGTTTGAAAGCATCGCCCCCTTGGGCCGCCCCGTCGTCCCCGAAGTGTAAATGATCACCGCCAGATCAGTCTGCTGCCGTTCCGGTGGTTTCGCTGTATCTATCTCCAGCGCGCTGTTCGCGAAAATCTCCACCTCCACACAGCGCAAATCCGGCCGCGACTCCTTCAACGCCGGAACCCCCTCCGCCAGCGTTGCATCCGTGAGCAGCACATCCACTCCGCCATCCGCCAAAATGTATGAAACTTCGGCCGGTTTCAGAAAGTTATTGATCGGCACCGCCACCCCGCCCGCCTGCAAAATTCCAAACAGCGCCGGAATGAACTCCGGGCAATTCTTCAGCCACAACCCCACCCGGTCCCCCGGCTGCACGCCCAATTGATGCTGCAAATAACCCGCCACCCGGCCCGTTTCCGTGAGCAAATCCTGAAACGAATACTCTTTTTCACCCCAGTACAAAGCGGTTTTCTGTGGATTCTGCCCCGCCGTCCGTTCAAATGCCGTTGCCAGATTCATGTTGTAAATATTTAGCCCAAGCTACCTGTCCTGCCCTCCCGCCGCCAAGCCTTAAAGCTAAGCTGGCGCAGCCCTTCACGTTCGACCACTTCGATGTTCGATGTTTCCGATTCATTGGAAGCTCGCGAGCGTCCCCGCGAGCCCTCTTCTCCCTCTGCCCGCGAGGAACGAGCGCGGACCACAAAACGCGTAGCGTTCGTCTCTTCTGGGGAAACTAAATCGTGGCGGGCTGGTGAAGCCATTGGGCTGGGGAGAGGGCGGGCGTAAACTCTAATTTTAACTGACATTGTTTTCCTGAGCCTCAATGCCCGGTTGTTTTTCGGATTCCTCTGCCCCCATTCCCTGCCATTTCTCTGTCCCCTCCGTTATTTATTCCTCTGTGCTGCAATGGCTTGCCAGGCAACCGGCTTGAAAATGGGGGTCAAATGCAGAAAAACGACCCTTTTCCCGTGTAGGGAAAAATGTTTTTTCACCCCTCAAAAATCCCGTGTTTTTTTGAAAGCAGCAAACCCCCGCAAACATTGCCCGCAACCGCCTTTTTTTCACAAAGATTCATCCAACAAAAAAAACGTGTCAAACCTACCGTAGGTTTCATTTTCCAATATCTCCTCTGGTAATCTGGGTCCAATGAATACTCAAAATAGAGTATGTCGGGGTTCAGGCCGCGTGGCTTGCGGGCCGGTGGCGCGGGCGATCCGCCCCTCAACCCTCAATCTTCAACCCTCAACCAATTCGGCGCGGAGTTTCTCACCAAATCTCGCTAAATTTGCGCGCAAGCCCTTTCCTGTCCCACCCTCAACCCTCAACCAAAAACCCTCAACCATTCGCGGTGATGGTCAAAAAGAGACAGTCACGCTGAACTCTTGCAGGTTTTTTGGTTCGCAATTGGAACCGCACCGGATAGGCTCTCCGGCAGCCATGCAATTGCGTGCTGGTCCATTGCTCCTGTTCTGCTGCCTCTGCCTCGCGTACGCCGCGTCCGCGGCGGATGCGTCGCTCACCAACCTCCTGAACGACGCTGAACGACATGACAAAAAAGGTGAGACCGAAGCCGCGCTGAAAGCCTATCTCGAAGCCGACCGCCTCGCCCCGGGCAATGCGGACATTCTCTTCAGCCTGGCCAAGCAATACTGCGATTCAATGCACCTCACCAAAATCAGGGCGGCCATAAAGGATTGCGCCGCCAAGGCGCTGGCCTGCGCGCTGCGGTCAGAGCAGGCGGACCCGCAAAGCCCGAAGACGCATGTCTGCGTGGCGGTCTGTCTCGCCAAGAATTTTCCCTATTCGGACAACCAGACCCGCGTGAACTATTCGCGGCAAATCAAGGCCGAAGCCGAGCAGGCCATCGCGCTCGATCCAAAATACGACCTTTCTTATCACATGCTCGGACGGTGGCATTGCGAAGTGTCGAACATGAATCTCTTCATGCGGGCCATGGTAAGGATTGCCTACGGCGGTCTGCCCAAGGCCAGCCCCGAACTCGCGATTCAAAATTTCAAGAAAGCCATCGAACTCTCCCCCAATCGCATCATTCACCATCTGCAACTCGCCAAGATGTATCACCTCACCGGCAAGGAAAAGCTGGTCACCGAAGAATTAAAACAATGCTGCGTTTTGAAACCGACGGACCCGGATGATCAGGACGCGCAGAACATCGCAAAAAAGATTCTGCTGGACCACAAATGGCCGGAGGAAATGTGAATGGAGATTTGGGACATTGGATTTACGATTTACGAGCCGCATTATTCGTGCATCATGGAACGCGATCCAAAGATCGTTGCGAATTTGAATCAACGTCAAACTGACTGTCTTGATCAATCAGAAGGAAATTGAAAATGAACTATGGTCTGAATATCCCTCCCGGTGGCGCGCTGAATTTTGTCTCGTTGGGCGCGCTGGTCCACCGTCTCGACACCGGCATCATCCCTTTCCGCAAGGCCACCCATTGCGAGATCCACGTGAGCGGCGGCGAATTCAATGTCGCGGCGAATCTCTCCGATTGCTTCCGCCTGCAAACCGCCGTGGCGAGCGCGATGGTGGATTATCCCATCGGCGACCTGATTGCCGAGCGGGTCCGCGCCATGGGCGTGAAACCGTTTTACAAACATTTCAAGCACGACGGCGTCAATGGCCCCAACATGGCGACGGTCTATAGCGACCGCGGCCAGGGCGTCCGCGCGCCGGTGGTTTTTTACAACCGTTGCAACGAGGCGGCAGCGCAGCTCAAGCCGGGCGATTTCGATTGGAAGAGCATCTTCGCCGGCGGCGTGCGCTGGTTCCACAGCGGCGGAATTTTCGCCGCGCTCTCGACGACTACGGCGGAGCTGATCATCGAAGGGATGCAGGCGGCCAAGGCGGCGGGCGCGGTGGTGTCGTTCGACCTGAATTACCGGGCGAAACTTTGGAACATCTCCGGCGGACACGAGCGCGCCGTGGCGGTGCTCGACCGCATCGTGAAGCACGTGGACGTGCTAGTCGGCAACGAGGAGGACTTGCAATTGGGCCTGGGCATCCACGGCCCGGAAGTCGCGGCCAAGTCGAAGCTCGATCCGAGCGCGTTCATCGGCATGATTGACAACGTGGTGAAAAAATACCCGCAGGTGAAAATCATCGCGACCACCCTGCGCGAAGTCCATTCCACCAACCGCCACAGTTGGAGCGCGGTGGCGTGGATTGACGGAAAAATATACCAGGCCCCGACTCTCGAACTGGATGTATTGGACCGCGTCGGCGGCGGCGATGGCTACGCAGCCGGCTTCTTCTACGGCCTGCTCAAGAACGAATCACCGGAAAATGCAGTGCGGCTCGGCTGGGCTCATGGTGCGCTCCTCACCACTTTCCCCGGCGACACCACCATGGCAACTTTGGAGCAAGTGCAAGCCCTGGCCAAAGGCGGCTCGGCGCGGATTCAGCGATGAGCAAAACAAGTTTTCCCGTAACAATCCCATAAAAATAAAAGTCAGGCGGGACTGCTTTTAATTTTGGTTGCCCTCTTGGTGGCCAACAATACATTTGCCCAAACCGGCCCGCCCGCCCTGCCCACGCTGCCCGCTGGCAGGATGCTGGATGCCTGGCACTTCCAGACCACCAACTGGACCAGCATGTTCGGCGATCCTCCGCTGGCCGCAACCAATCTTTCCCTCACCGCCGATTGGGCGGGCAACGGGTTGCTTTTGGATTCCACCAACCAGGCCTATCTGGTTTACCCGGTTGTTGAAAGCGACGGGTGGACGAATATCGCCTTTTTGAACGGTTCCCTTGAAATGTGGTTCGCGCCGGATTGGAACTCATCCGATGGCATCGGCAATTGGGGCACACTCTTGGAGGCGGGCACTTGGACCACCAACCTGGCCACCGCGACTGGAGCTTGGGGACTATACATCTCGCCCGACGGCTCCAATCTTTGCTTCTCGGCGCAAAGCACCAGTTTGACCACCAATTTTTTGACCGCCCCCATCTCCTGGAACGCGGGCGAGTGGCATCATATCGCCCTCACCTATTCCGCCACCAACAGCGCCTTGTATCTGGAAGGGGCCTTGATCACCAACGGGCCGGGGATAAGTGCCATCCCAAGCGCAAGTGTGCTCACCAATGGTTTTTCCGTGGGAAGCGACGGCAACGGGACCGCTCAGTTGCAGGCCCGCGGCATTTTCAACGATCTCATCACCTACAATTACCCACTGGACGTCAACACCGTCTCCAACCGCTACGCCACTATTTCACCCAACGTCTATCCCCTGCCTTCCGGCGGCGGTTTCCACCTTTACAACAGTTTCAGCGCCCCGCCGCCGCCCGATGGCGGCGGTGGCAGCACCAACGGCGGAGGCGGCGTCACCTTCAATTCGCCCAATTACACGACAAATGATTTCTGGCTGCAGTTTGCCGGCGCGACCAATACCGGCGCGGCCATGACTGTCCAATTAGTGATCCATGCACCCTGGAACGTGACCAACGGCGTGTTTGACCTCTTCCAAACCGCCAATCTCATCCCCAGCGCCTGGCAATGGGTGAGGCGTTGCGCCCCCGGCCAGACCAACATCAACGTCACCAACGACCTCACCAGCCCGCAG
>JAQGPB010000318.1 GCA_028293265.1 Pedosphaera sp.
GATCCAGGCCGCGCCCGCGCTTGCCAGCGGGGCTGATACCAATACGGTTTCCGACGCAGAGGGCAAGGTCGCCGAGGCCACCATCATTGGCAGCCAGGAGTCGTTGCGGTCCTATTTGCAGATTCAGGAGCAGCTTCACAACACCCTGCTGGCCATCGAGAAAAACCGGCAGGAAGCCGAGGCCGCCGCCGCCCGCAACGCGGAAATGCTCGAGCGACGCCTGGGTGTCATGGAGAAATCGCTCGCCGAGCGACGCCTGAATGACCTGAAGAACATCGAGCATTCCGACCGCATGGTGCTGATGGCGGCCGGGGGATTTGCGGCGATGGGGTTTGTGGTGCTGCTGCTGGCGGCATTCATGCAGTGGACGGCGGTGAATCGTTTGGCCGCGGTTGCCGCCCGTCTGCCCGCGAGCCAGCCCGCGCCCGCCTTGGGAATGGGTGAAGCCGACTTGATGCCCTCGAAAATGCTGGAACAATCCACTGCGCGGTTCATGGGGGTGATTGAACAACTGGAACGGCGCATTCTGGCGATGGAAGCGGGCGCGAAATCCGCCCCGCAATTGACCGAAACCAGTTCCGCCGATGGGGATTCCCAAATTTCGCTCGGCCTGCCCGGTGCTGATGATGCTTCTGTTTCCACCGCGGGCCAAGACAAGGCGGGCGCGATCAACTTGCTGCTTGGAAAAGGCCAGACGCTCTTGAAACTGGATCAACCGGCAGCCGCGCTGGATTGTTTCGACGAAGTGCTGACGCTTGATCCCAGCCATGCGGATGCGCTGGTCAAGAAAGGGGCCGCCCTGGAGCGCCTGCAGCGCCTCGATGAAGCCATCGAGTGTTATGACCGCGCCATCGCGCGGGATAATTCCATGACGATGGCCTATCTGTATAAAGGCGGGGTGTTCAACCGGCTGGAACGTTACAGCGAAGCCTTGGAGTGTTATGAACAGGCCCTGAAGAGCCAGCAAAGAGGCCACGCGGCGAACGTGATCATTGACTGATCACCGCCACAAAAACGATTTTTGCTCGCTCAGCAACTGGTCACCATCCCAAAGTGTCACGCGCCAGGCGGTGACTTCCCCGAAAGCCTTATATTGCTCGCCGCTCATGACGAGATAGGCCCAGTGACTGAACGAATGATGCTGCCGCACCTGCAGTTCGATGGCCGTTTGTTTGGGCGCGTTGGTTTGCGCGATGCCGACAAGCTCGACGCGCAGTTTGAGCGGCTCGGTTTCCGGTGTCCTGGCTTTCCATTGCACGGCGAATTGCAGCGTGGAGCGTTTTGACGGATCCTTCCGCAAGATTGCCTGATAAGCGTCGCGGTCATAAAGACTCGGCGTGAGGGCGGTTCGGCCTCTTTTATCGAGGAATTGCGGGAGGACTTTCAGCACGTGTCCCTCCGCTGCCTGGACAGACGGACACAGCAGCAGTAACGCACTCAACAAAAGCATCAGCCAACGCATGGACAAAAGGTAGCGCGCAGGCGGGCAAACTCAATGCTGAATATCGAGCGTGGCCGGCTCGGGCGGCGGCTGGAAGACGGGCGCGGTCGGCGGATTCGCCGGCAAGATCTTCCCCAGGTTGCGCAACCAGTTAAACGGGTTCAACCAGCGGATCATGAAAAAAACCGGCTCGCGTTTCGGATTTGTCAGGCTCCCGGTGACCTTGGTTTCAAACAATTTGCCAAAGGGTGAAAAAAGCGTCCCCACCAACGGGCCCACCAGAGGCGTGTCGCGCCCGACCTCGGCCTCCACGGTGGCATCCACCTGCTTGTCCACGGGGTCAATCGTGCCTTTGTACAGCAGGCGGATGGTGGGCGAACGGATTTCCAGGTTGTCTGAGCGAATGACGGTGTTGGTCATGGTGAAAGTCGCCATGCCTTCGCTGGCCCTGGTCTTGCCCAGGCCCGGCGAGACATAGTCCAGCACCGGCGAAAGAATTCCGAACAATGGAATGTCCCAGATCAATCCATCGTGCAGATCCACCTGACCCTTGCCGAACCAACTATGCGGGTCTTGGGAGTTTGCCTGGATAATTTCAAGATGGCCGTTCAGCACGCCTTCGAGATGGTTGGTTCCCTCGGTCAAATCGGACACCAATTCGTGCAGGTTTGCGCCGGTGAGAATGGTATCAAAATGAAAATCCGTTCCCACTTTGCGCTTGAAATCGAAGCCCGCCGAGCCGGTCAATTTCCCCGAGTAAAACGTCCCCTGCACGTCGTTCAGCGTCAGCAGGTCACCCGCCCAGTGCAACGTGCCGGCAATGTGCGGCAGATGGAATTTCTGCCACTCGAACGGCCCGCCATCCACCTTGAAATGCAGGTCGGCCATACTGATATCATCGGACAGGGGAATGACGCCGTCGGCATGCACGCTGGGGGGTTGAAAAAAATGATACGGTTCAATGTCCTTGGTCACCTTGGGGCCGATGCAGTGCACAATCGCCAGCGGTTCGACGGTGCTGAAACCATTGGTCAGAAAAGCCCTTTTCCCCTGGATGTCAATGCCCACGGTGGACGCGGTGAGATATTGGTTGGTGCGCTCCAACCGCACGTCCTTCAGTTGCACGATCAAGTTGGTGTAATCAAAAAAGGTATGAAAATAGGTGGCGGTTTCGCCGCGGAAAGTGAAGTTGGTGAGCGTCACCTGGCCTTTGAAACCAATGTGATCGTGGCCGCGCCAGCGCCCCCAGATCTCCGCGTCAATCAGCGGCGACCGGCTGAAGACGAAGGAGTCGAGCGCGCGTTGCGCGTTGGTGGTTCCGAGCAGGTGCCGCACTATTTTCACATCCGCCGTGCTGCGAACGTGAAAATAATAGTCCTGCGTCCGTTCCTCGGAGACCATTGACAAGGCGACCCTTCCCTCGGGACGGCTGGCGACGAGGTCGGGGAGGGTAAAGACGAGGTTTGAGAAGGTGGCGTGAGAATACGCCGAGGTGATGGGTATTTTGCGATAACCGGCGGCGCCGACCTGGAAATCGCCCATCAGGGAAAGCGTTGGCAGCACCTCGTTGCGCCAGTCGGGCTGCGCGTTGGTCCAGGCGGGCAAAACCACCGTGCCGCGGGCGTGGATCAAGGGCGGTTTTTCCCACGAGAATTCCTGCTTGTGAAACCACGCTTGCGTGTTCGTCTTCAGGAGCGGGACGGCCTTCAGCACGTCAAAATCCGAAATGCAGGCGAAGGTGGCGGCGCGCGTGGCGACATCCAGCCGGGCCTCGCCATCAAACCGGCCCTGATACATCTCGGTGTGCAGGTTGGTGATGGTCAATTCTGGCGCGCGCCAGGTGCCGCCGCAGAGGACTTCCTTGCTCTCGAAACCGTTCGCGCGA
>JAQGPB010000338.1 GCA_028293265.1 Pedosphaera sp.
GCGGCGGATGGTGGGGAAGCGTAAATCGTGACGGGACAGAAGCACCAAGCGTCCAAGCTCCAAGCACCAGAGAATAAACAAGCTCCAAGTTCCAAATGGGTTCGAGTGGTTGAGGGTTAATAGTTGATGGTTGAGGGTGGGGCGGGAAAGGAGTTGGACGCAGCTTTAGTCTGATTTAGCGAGAAACTCCGCGCCGAAATGGTTGAGGGCTGAGGGCGGGAGGGGCCGGGCGGCGCGGTTTTTCACGTTTTTCACCCAGGAGGCGGGCGAATGCGGGCGGAGGCGGACTTAGGCGATGGTTGGCCTGTTTTTATTGGTGAAATGAGCTTTTTGCGGGGATTTTCCCCCCGCCGTCTCCCGTCTCCCCCGTCGTTTTCAAAGAGCCAAGCCTCCGACTTGGGCATCGTATCATACTGCGGGTTTCGGTCAAGTTGTTTCCACACTTTTTAGAGTTTTTCGGATTGATTTAACCGCAGAGAACGCAAGGAACGCAAAAAAAGAGGGGCGAAATGGCCGCGAAAAAGCACAGGCGGCTCAAAACCCGGAAGGAGACCTAACCGCAGATGAACGCAGATTCACGCAGATGGGGATTTTGAAGACGCAACAGCGGGAACGGAGAGGGGATAAAAGGGTTTTTAACCACGGATGGACACGGATGAACACGGATTGGATCGTTACAAGGCGAAACGCGAAAACGGATGGTGGCGATCGGGCACATCTCAGTTTTTCCCGCTTTCTAAACGGTCGTTTGTAGGTCATGCTAACGCAGATGAAGCACGGTTGTTGTTTGCTGTTGTTGTCGTTGTTCGTGGCTGGTCGTTTGGCGGAGGCAGATGTGCCTGCGCCGGTGCTGAAACCGCCTGTTGTTACCAATGCTTCCGCCCGCACAGTTCCGGTGCAGCCGGAGGCGGTGAGGAATTTTCAGGTGAAGCGCGGGTTCCGGCTGGAGGTGGTGGCCGCGGAGCCGGTGGTGGCGGGGCCGGTGGCGATGGCGTTTGATGAGAATGCCCGGATGTTTGTGCTGGAATGGCCGGACGGCGCGGGGAGCGGCGGATTGACGCAGGGCCGGGTGCGGCTGCTGGAGGACAGCGAAAACCGGGGAATTTTTGACACCAGTTCCGTTTATGCGGACAACCTGACCAACCCTACGGCCATTGTCTGTTATGGCGGCGGGGTGTTCGTGGCCGCGGCGGGGCAGATACTTTATTTGAAGGATACCAAACGGGACGGGCTGGCGGACGCGCGGCGCGAGGTGTTCAAGAGTTTTGGAGACGCGAACAACGGCGCGAACGGGCAGGTGATCATCACCAGCCTGGCGTGGGGCCCGGACAATCGCATTCATGCAGCGACCATGAGCCGGGGCGGGGATGTGATTTCGAGCAGTGCGCCGAAGCAATCGGTGATATTGGGCGAGGGAGGCTTTTCATTTGATCCGCGCACGTTCTTGCTTGCGGCGGAGAGCGGGTCCGGGGCGTCTGGGATGTGTTTTGATGATCGTGGGAGGAAATTCATCAGCACTCCGGCTAACCCTGCCAAACTGATCATGTATGACGCCCGATACGAGGCGCTGAATCCCTATTATAAGCTGCCAGAGGCAGCGTGGCCTTTGGGACCCGGTGCCGCGACATTGATATATTCACTGGTGCCGTCGGGAAGCGCCGCGATGGCGCCGGTTCACTTTTCGGCGGCGAAGGGCATCACCATTTATCGGGGCAACGCCTTTCCGCGCGATTATGTTGGCGATGTGTTCTCGACCGATGCTGCCGCGAATATCGTGCATCACATGAAGCTGACGCAGAACGGAGTCGAGGTGAAGTCGGCGCGTCCGGCGGATGAATTGACGGCAGAATTTCTGGCGGGGCGGGACAATTCGTTTCAACCGATGCAGGTCGCCAACGCGCCGGACGGGACGCTTTACGTGGCGGGGTTGTCTGGGAGCCAGGCCAGGGCAAAGGGACGCGGTTGCATTTTTCGCGTGGTGCCGGTGAATTTTCAGCAACCGAAGTTGCCGCCGTTGAGCAAGATGCCGGCGGAACAACTGGTCTCGATGCTGCGGCATCCAAACGGCTGGCATCGGGACACGGCGTCGCGGCTGTTGTTTGAGCGGCAGGATACGATGACGATTGCGCCGTTGATCCGGCTGCTGTTTGACATGCAAGCGCCGGCGCTTGCGCGGATGCATGCGTTGCGCGCGCTGGGCGGAATCGAGTTTGTCGCGGCGGGACATCCGACGCGGGCTTTGCTGGAGGCGCATTTGTGGAAGGGCCTGAGCGACCCGGACGAGCGGGTGCGGGAGCAGGCGGTTTTGCTGGCGGAAGGGTTTGTATCCCCAAGCGGCACATGGTCGGACAGGGTTTGGGGCCAGTTGGCGAACATGGGAACGGATCCATCGCCGCAGGTGCGCTGGCAACTGGCATTGACCCTGGGCATGGGACGCAATCAAGGCCGGGCAAAAGTTTTGGCGGACATTGTGCGAACGGAGCCGGCATCAATTACGGCCGCGCTGGCCAGCTTGAAAGAGGACGCGGCGGAAATGTTCACGTTTGTGGTGACGGATCCGAAAGTCAGCAGCGATGCCAACGGCAAGTCCGGTTTGTGGGACTTGGTTCATATCATCGGAGAAAAGGGCCAGCCCGGCGATATCAGACAAGCCGTGAACACGTTGCAAAATATTGCCGACGCGAAGCTGGCTTTTGAGCTGGCGCGAACGTTGCAGGGCGGTGTCGCGCAAGCCGATGGAGTGCTGGCGACGCTGGCAGGGGCTTCATTGCGGCCGCTGATTGAGCGAGCACAGGCGGTGGCCGTCAACCTGAATGCGAGTGAAGAGGCGCGCAGCGATGCGTTGAAGTTTTTAAGGGTGAACGGCCCGGTGGACCAGACGCTGGCGGCGAATTTGGCGCGCGAATGGACTTACCTGAAGCCGTGGCTGCAAACCCAGGCGACTGCGACCATACTGGCGCGACCGGAGTTGACGGCTGTCTGGATTTCGGCGCTCGAAAGCGGCTTGATCTCACGGTCCAGCCTGACGCTCACGCAGATTCGGTTTTTGCTGGTGTATCCTGACATGGGGATGCGTCAGCGGGCGGGAGTGTTGTTCAGCGGTTGGAGCAGTTTGGAGCGTCAAGCGGTGGTGAACCGTTACCGGGGATCGTTGCAAATGGCGGCAAGTGTCGAACGCGGGCACAAGGTTTTTTCGGATAATTGCGACGCTTGTCATCAAACTGCCGATGAACCCGAGGTTATTTCCTTCGCCTTTGGTCTTGGCGAGGCCGCGAAGCTGGGAAAAGAGAAGATGCTGGTCAGGATTCTGGATCCCAATCGGGCCGGAACGCAAAATTATCCGGTGACGATCATTCAGACCAGAAGCGGGGAGTCGCTGGTCGGTTTTGTGGCGAGTCAGACGGGCAAGAGCCTGAAGCTGCTCGACACGGAAGGT
>JAQGPB010000375.1 GCA_028293265.1 Pedosphaera sp.
TGGCGGCGGTCTCGTTTTTTTCCGCGCGCACCACATGGATGTCAATGTCCCCGCTTTCCGCCACCAACCGGCGCAGCAAACTGCCGCCGCCGAAAAACCGGCGCAGGTCGTTGTGGGCTGGTTTGCCGACGACGATTTGAGTCGCATTATGCTGCCGCGCCACGCGCAACACGCCGCGCACGAGATCATCATCGGCGGTGGCTATTACTTCCGCGCCGAGTTCGCGGGCCAGTTCCAGATTTTTTGTCAGCCGCGCCTGGTCCGCCTCGGAAAGCGCCTTGGAAGACTCGACATGCACCGCCGTCCATTGCGCATCCAGGCTGTCCGCCAGCCGCCGCGTCCAACGCACCATCTGTGCCGAGAGCGGACTCGGGCTCACCGCAACCAGCAGGCGATGGCCTGTTTTCCACGGCCCCTGAATCTGCATCACCTGCATGTAATCGCGAACATCCTGGCCGACGCGTTCCGCCGCCAGCCGCAACGCCATTTCGCGCAACGCCGTCAGGTTGCCTTCGCGGAAAAAATTCACCATCGCCACCGCCGCGCGATCCGGCAGGTAAACTTTGCCTTCATCCAATCGCCGCAGCAGGTCTTCGGGCGAAATGTCAATCAGCTCGATCTCCGCCATGTCGAGGACGCTGTCCGGAACCGTCTCATGCATGGTCGAGCCGGTGATTTCCTCGACGGTCTGCGCGCGGCTCTCGACGTGCTGGACGTTGAGCGAAGTGTAAACGTCAATGCCCGCGTCGAGCAGTTCGAGAATGTCCTGGTAACGCTTGGGATGGCGGGATTCGGGGGCGTTGGTGTGGGCGAGTTCGTCCACCAGCGCGAGTTTGGGTTTGCGCGCCAGCACGGCATCCACGTCCATTTCGGAAAGCGTCACGCCGCGATATTCAATGTGCTTGCGTGGAATGACGGGCAGGCCGACGGTCAGGGCGTCGGTGTCTTTGCGGCCGTGGGTTTCCACATAGCCGATGACAACGTCCACGCCGAGAGATTGTTGTTTGCGGGCGGCTTCGAGCATGGCGTAGGTCTTGCCGACGCCGGCCGCCATGCCGAGAAAAATCTTGAGCTTGCCGCGCTTCTGCTGGCCTTCCTGCCGTTGGATGGCTTCCAACAGTTGGTCTGGATCGGCTCGCTGGTCATCGTTCACATTTCAGGAATGGTTCCAATTCAGATGGAGGTCACAACCGCCCTGACAGGACAAGGCCCATCAACACCAGCCACACCAAGCTTGCGGACAAAAATAACCGCATCGCCACCAGCCTGGCGTAGCGCTTCAGGTGCATGACCATCCATGAATCATCAATGATCCACGTCACGCCCGGCCATTCGCCCGTCTCGGACGGCAGCCATTGAAGGTGGTCCGGGATGAACCCTTCCGCCGCCATCTCTTGGATGAACAATTGTTTCCGCCTGGGCGAAAAATTGTTCCGGGCTGCACGAATCACCACGCCGTCTTCGCGGTTTTCCATGCGGATGTTGTTTTGCGGCCGGTGATAGGTGAATTCTGCTTGTTTGGGCAAGGTTTCGGTTTCCATAATGATGACTTGGTTGAATATCTTCCATCCGTCTCCAAAAGCAACATATACCCAATGCTCACCGGTCACGGATTCATTTCGTGGCACCGCCCGATTGATCCAGCGCGAGGTTGAGTTTCAATACATTCACGCCCGGTTCACCCAGCACCGCCAGATCCGGGCCCTCGGTATATTGTTTGACCAACTCCCGCACCTTGGACTCGTCCAGGCCCCGCGCTTTGGCCACGCGAGAGAGTTGCAGTTCGGCGTTGGCCAGGCTGATGTGCGGGTCCAGCCCGCTGCCCGATGCCGTGACGGCGTCTGCTGGCACCGGGTCGGAATCCTTCAAGCCGTTTTTCTTGCGGTAGTCGGCGATGCGGTCCTTGATGGCATCACTTAGCTTTTGAGAAGTGGGGCCGAGATTGCTGCCGCCGGAACTCGTGCCGTCGTAACCGTTGCCCGCCGCGGAGGGGCGCGAGTTGAAATATTTGTCGCCGGTGAATTGCTGTCCCAGCAGCGCGGAGCCGCGCAGCGTGCCGCTGGCATCCACAATCAGGCTGCCGTTGGCCTTGTCGCGGAACACTGTCTGCGCCACCGCGTAAACCACCAGCGGATAAAGGCCGCAGCAGACCACCGCCAAAACCAGGACCGCCATGATTGAACTTCGCAGGTCGTGAATGATTGCTTTCATATTTTTAAACGAGGTGAAGGGTGGTGATGAGCACGTCAATCAGCTTGATCCCAACGAAGGGAATGATGACGCCGCCCAAGCCGTAAATCACGAGGTTGCGTTGCAAAATCGCCAGCGCGCCGATGGGTTGGAATTTCACGCCGCGCAAGGCCAGCGGAATCAACGCCACGATGATCAGCGCGTTGAAAATGACCGCGCTCAAAATCGCGCTGGAGGGACTTTGCAGGTGCATGATGTTGAGCGGCGAGATGGCCGGGAACGTGGCCATCAACATTGCCGGTATGATGGCAAAATATTTGGCGACGTCGTTGGCGATGCTGAAGGTGGTCAGCGCGCCGCGCGTGATGAGCATCTGTTTTCCGATCTCTACTATGTCAATCAGCTTCGTCGGGTTGCTGTCCAAATCCACCATGTTCCCTGC
>JAQGPB010000451.1 GCA_028293265.1 Pedosphaera sp.
TCGGCGGAAGGAAACATGTTGTAGCGGACAATTTTGTCCGGCCCGGTGATTTCCTTCACCTTGACCAGCGTGCCCAGCGGGACCATCTGCCCGGCGGCGTTGCGGGTTTTGAGATCAAGAATGTCGCCCGGCCGGCTGCGGAACGGCGCGTCCGCCTGCGCGGTGACGTGATAAGTGCGGCCGAACAGGTTGAAATCATTGATGTAAAGCGAGCCGAGATAAACCTGGAGCGTGTCAAACACATCGCTCAACGGCACGCCCATGGTCTTGGCCTTGGTGCGGTCCACGTCCACATAGAGTTGCGGCACGCCGGCGCGGAAGGAAGTGATGGCCCCTTGCAGCGCGGGGTTCTTGTTGGCGGCGCCCATGAGCTGGAACGTCGCGGCCTGCAGCGCATCGAGGCCCAGCCCGGCGCGATCTTCCACCTGCAGCTTGAAGCCGCCCACGATGCCCAAACCATTGACGGCGGGCGGCGGGAATACGCCGACAAACGCCTCCTGCACCACCGAACAACGCTTGCGCAATTCCGCCACGATGGCGTCGCTGCTCAAACCCGCCGCCTTCCGCTTTTCAAATTCATCGAGGATGACAAATATCGTCCCCGCATTGGGGCTGGCGGTGAGGCTGATCGGCGAAAGTCCCGCCAGATCAATCGTCGCCCGCACGCCCGGCACTTGGCGGGCAATGACGCTGACGCGGTCCACCACTTCGCCGGTGCGCTCCAACGACGCCGCGTCCGGCAGCAGAGTCATGACGGCGATGTAACCCTTGTCCTGCGGCGGGATGAATCCGGTCGGCACTTTCTTGAACAGAAAATAAGTGCAGCCGAGCAATCCGAAATAGACCACCAGCGCCGCCACGCTCAGACGGATCAACCGTCCGACCATCCGGCTGTAGGCTCCCGTGGCGCGCTCAAACACATGATTGAAGCCGCGGAAAAACCAGCCGAACGTTCCGTTCAACAGCCGCGTGAAGAAATCCGCCCGCCCGTGATGCGGTTTCAGCAAAATCGCGCACAACGCCGGGCTGAGCGTGAGTGAATTGAAGGTCGAAATCAGCGTCGAAATCGCAATCGTCAGCGCGAACTGGCGGTAGAATTGCCCGGTGATGCCGCTGATGAACGCCGTCGGAATGAACACCGCGCTCAGCACCAACCCCACCGCCACCACCGCGCCGCTGACTTCATCCATCGCCTTCCGCGTCGCATCACGCGGCGAAAGTCCGAGCGCGATATTGCGCTCCACGTTTTCCACCACCACGATGGCGTCATCCACCACGATGCCGATGGCGAGCACCAGGCCGAACAACGAGAGGTTGTTGAGCGAGAAACCCATCGCCGACATCGCGGCAAAAGTGCCGATGAGCGACACCGGCACCGCCAGCAGCGGAATGATCGAGGCGCGCCAGCTTTGCAGGAAAATCACCACCACCAATACCACCAGCACCATCGCTTCAAGCAAGGTATGGAGCACGGCGCGGATGGATTCGCGCGTGAAACCGGTGGTGTCGAACACAATCCGGTAATCCAGCCCCGGCGGAAATGATTTCTTGAGCTTCTCCATCGTCGCATGCACGGCGTCGGAGGTCTCGATGGAGTTGGACCCTGGCAATTGAAATATGCCCAGCGTGGAATTGGGCTGTCCGTCCAGCTTGCTGTCCATGCTGTAATCCCGCGCCGCCAGTTCAACGCGCGCCACGTCCCGCACGCGCGTGATCTGGCCGTCCGTCCCGCTTTTGATGACGATGTCGCCGAACTGGTCCTCGTTCGCCAGCCGGCCTTGCGCGCTGACAGTGTATTGGAAGGGAACACCCTTCGCCACCGGTTCCTGCCCGATGATGCCGGCGGCGACCTGCACATTTTGCTCGCGGATGGCGCTGACCACATCATCCGCCGTCAGTCCGCGCGAAGCGACCTTTTGCGGGTCGAGCCAGACGCGCATCGCGTAATCACGCGCGCCGAAAACCGTCACCAAGCCCACGCCCGGCAAACGCGCCAGCGCATCCTTCACCTGCAAATAGGAATAGTTGTCAATGTAAAGCTTGTCGTAGCGGCCATCGGGCGAAATGAGGTTCACCACCAGCGTGATGTCCGGTGAGCGCTTGGCCGTCGTGACCCCGATGCGCCGCACCACGTCCGGCAACGCCGGTTCGGCCACGGCCACGCGGTTTTGCACCAGCACCTGCGCCTTGTCAATGTCCGTGCCCAGCTTGAACGTGACGGTCAATGCCATCGAGCCGTCACTGGTGCATTGGGCCGACATGTAAAGCATGTTTTCGACGCCATTGACTTCCTGCTCAATGGGCGAAGCGACGGTATCGGCAATGACCTGCGGATTCGCGCCGGGATAAACGGCAGTGACCACGACCGTCGGCGGCACGATGTTGGGAAATTGCGCGATGGGCAGTTGAAACACCGCCAGACCGCCCACAATCAGGATGACGATGGACAGCACCGACGCGAAAATCGGCCGGTCAATGAAGAAATGGGTGAATTTCATGGCTTGGCGCTGGCTGTCGTTTGCGTTGATGCGGCACTGGCCGTGGCGCGGGTTGGGTTTACTATCGCGCCGGGACGCGCGCTCATCAGCCCGTTCACGACCACCCAGTCTTCAGCCTTAAGCCCTTCGCGAACCACACGCAGCCCGTCAAAAATCGGCCCGAGTTTCACCGTCCGATATTCCACCGCATTGGTGCTGTTGACCACGCACACAAATTTCTGCCCCTGATCCGTGCCGATGGCCAGATCGGGTACCAACAGTGCTTGGTATTTGGCGCTGCCGGGCACGCGCACACGCGCAAAATATCCCGGCTGCAAAACGCGATCCGGACCCGGGTTCGGAAAAATTCCGCGCACCCGCAATGTGCCGGTCGCGGGATCCACATGGTTGTCCACGAAATCCAGCACGCCCTTGTGCGGGAAACCGGTTTCATTCGCCAGCTCGACCTCGCACACCGCCTTGCCGTCGCTGAAGTTGTCGCCTTTTCCCTCGCGCGCGAGTTGCTGATACTTGAGCACCGAGCGTTCGTCGGCATCGAAGTAGCAATAAACCGGGTCGTACGAAACAATCGTGGTCAGCAGCGTTGCCTGGCCCTGGTTGCCGTTGACCAGGTTGCCTTCGGTGATGAACTTGCGGCTGATGCGGCCGTCAATCGGCGCGGTAATGTGCGTGTAATCGAGGTTGATTTTCGCCACCTCGGCCAGCGCGCGCGCGGATTGGATCGTGGCTTCGGCCATGTTTTTTGATTTGCTGCGCGAGTCGGCTTCCTCCTCGGAAATGGCCTTCGATTTCAGCAGCCGTTCCGCGCGGGCGAGATCGTTTGACAACAATTCAAGGTGCGTCTCCGCTTCCTTTACATTTGCCTCCGTGCGGTCCATTTCGGCCTGGTACGGGCGCGGATCAATCACAAACAGCAAATCGCCCTTCTTCACCTCGGCGCCATCCTTGAAATTCACCGATTCAAGATAACCGTTCACGCGGGCGCGAACTTCCACCATCGCCACCGCGTCGAGCCGGCCGGGATATTCGTCCCATTCGACAATCTCGCGCAGGACGGGCTGATTCACCGTGACGGCGGCCGGAGGCCTTGCCTGTGGAGCGGCGGCCTTGTCGCTGCATCCGCTGGCAGCCAGGCCAAGCGCAGCCAGGGCGGCGCAAAGGCGGAACGAACATTGTGCTTTCATAATATTATTGTGAACAAGTGCTGACCAATTTGACGTTTCAAGCCTCGGCGAACGACAGCGCGAGGGCCTTCGGATTGTAATAAGTCGCGATGGCCTTGTCGGTCATCCCCATGCCGCGCA
>JAQGPB010000019.1 GCA_028293265.1 Pedosphaera sp.
AGCGGTCCCGCCATCTTGCACGCCTACAACGCCAACAACCTCGCGCAGGAGTTCTATAATAGCAGCCAGAACATGGCCCGCGACAATCCCGGCGGCGCGGTCAAGTTCGCCGTTCCCACCGTCGCCAATGGCCGGGTCTATGTCGGCGCGGAATATGCGCTTTCGATCTATGGCGTGACGAATTTTCTGCCCAATCCGGTCATCGCGCCCAATGGCGGCCTCTTCACGAACTCAGTGACGATCACCTTGTCCGATTCCGCGGGCACGACACTCTATTACACGCTTGATGGCACGACGCCCACGACCAACTCCACCCTTTACAGCGGGCCATTCGTGCTGACCAACACCGCCGGCATCCAGGTCATTGCCACCAAGCCCGGGGCTTCGCGGAGCGCGGCGACCACCGCGAGCTTTGTCAACAGCGCCACCATCGGCACAGGCACGGGCCTGCTCGGCAGCTATTGGACCCTGACGACGAGCGCTGCTTTCGCCAGTCCGGGCTTTACCAACGCTCCGACGCTGGTGCGCGTTGACACTAATGTGAATTTCAACTGGTTCGCCGGTTCGCCCGATCCAAGCATCAGTGTGGATACCTTTGTCGTGCGCTGGACGGGAGCAGTCCAGCCGCAGTTCAACCAGACTTACACGTTTGCGACCACCACAGACGATGGCGTGCGGCTGTGGGTGAACGACCAGTTAATCATTGATCATTGGAATGACCAGGGACCCACGACCTGGACCGGCACCATCCCCATGGTGGCCCAGCAACGCTACAACATCCGGATGGACTATTATGAAAATGGAGGCGGCGCGCAGGCGATGCTCGCCTGGAGCAGCGCTTCGAGCCCCAATGCATTCATTCCCGAGTCCCAGCTTTATCCTGTCACCAATCCAGCACCCGCCGTAATGCTGACCGGGCCGACCAACACCTCGACATTCACCGCCAGCGCGAGCGTGACGCTTACCGCGAGCGCCGCCGCGCAATACAACGCCATCAGCAACGTGGCCTTCTATGCCAACAACACGCTGCTCGGCACGCAGAGCAACAGTCCCTATATCCTTACCGCGACCGGGTTGGCCGCCGGCAGTTATGCGCTGACCGCCGTGGCTTCCGATGCCACCGGGCTCAAGGCCACTTCTGCGCCGGTGAACATCAACGTGACCGCCGGCACGGGGCAGCCTTACGGGCTGGCTTCGCGTCCCGCCGTCGCGCCGTTCCTCAACATGCCCGCCAGCATCAGCGGCTCGCTCCCAGCGTTGCTTTCGCAGACGGGCGTTTTCACCAACACCGCCGCGCTGGGGACCATTGCCGCGCTGGTTCCCTACAGCCCCATCACGCCGCTCTGGTCTGATTCGGCGGTGAAGAGCCGCTGGGTCGCCGTGCCCAACAACGGCGCGCCGTATTCGCCCAACCAGCAGATTTCATTCTCGCCGACGGGCGAATGGTCGTTCCCCAGCGGCACGGTCTTCGTGAAACACTTTGAACTCGTCACCAACTTCGTTGATCCCAATGCGCCGCGCCGGCGTTTGGAAACTCGCCTGCTCGTGCGCGACAACAACGGCGCGGTGTACGGCGTCACTTACAAATGGCGCGCCGACAACAGCGACGCCGACCTGCTCGCCACGAGCTTGAGCGAGAACATTCTGCTCACCAACGCCACCGGCACGACGACGCAGACCTGGTATTATCCCAGTCCGGCGGACTGCCTCGTCTGCCACACGCCCGCGGCGAATTACGTGCTCGGCGTCAAAACTCGCCAGCTTAATTCCACGTTCACTTATCCGTCCACCGGCCAGGCGGACAATCAATTGCGGACGTTCAATCACCTGGGATTGTTTTATCCGGCCATCAATGAGTCGGGCATTTCCAATTACACGCCGTTGGTGGCCATCACCAACCAAAGCGCTCCGCTGGTGGATCGCGCCCGCTCCTATCTCGACGCCAATTGCGCGCAATGCCATCGCCCTGGCGGCAGCGGACCCACGTTCGACGCCCGGTGGGACACGCCGCTGGCCAGCCAAAACATCATCAACGCCGTGCTGGCCAAGGGCGACCTCGGCTATGACCATGCCAAAGTCGTCGTGCCGCAGGACATCTGGCGCTCGGTGCTCCTTGACCGCATGAACACAACCGTTTCTGCCATCCAGATGCCGACCATCGCGCGCAACCTGATTGACACCAACGCCGTGGCCGTCATCGCCGCCTGGATCAACAGCCTGCCCGGCACGCCCGCGCTCGCTCCGCCGGTCATCCAGCCCGCCGGCGGCACCTACCAGCAATCGGTGAACGTGACGCTCCTGCCGCCGACGAACACCGCCTCGGTGTATTACACCTTGGACGGCTCGTTGCCCACGACCAACGCGAACCTTTACACCGGCTCGTTCGCGCTGACCAACAGCGCCACCCTGAGCGCCAATGCATTCCTGGCCGGCTTCAACAACAGCGTCGCCAACAGCGCCGTGTTCACCATCCTTCCCGGCGTCATATTCACCGCCCCGGGGCATTTCGACAATACCGGGACATTCCAATTGTCCATCACCGGCCTGGCCAACAAGAGCTACTTGTTGCAAGCGTCCAGTGACTTGAAGACCTGGGTCACGCTGAGCACGAACGTGCCTTCGGCCAGTCCGTTCACGCTGAGCGATCCCGGCGCGACAAATTTCCCGTTGCGGTTTTATCGCGCGGTTCAACTTCCTTAAACGATGATTAACTGGTTTGCCATATTGTTTCTGTTTGCCGCGTTGTCCGTCGCGGCGCAAACGAACAGTGCCATCACGAGCAACACTGCCAGCCGCGCAGAACAGGCGCGCGCCGCTTGCGTCGAAGGGCGCCGTTATGTTTGTGGCCGCGTGATGCAGATCACGCCGGAGGGCCTGGTGGTGGAAAGCGGCTTTACCAGCCTGATGAAGCCGCCCTTGCGCCCTTCGTGGGTGATTCCCGCGAATGTTTCCGCCACGCGCGACCCCAACGCCGTCGAGGCGCGGGAGCCGGACTCGCCGTGCATCGGCCTGGTGTTCGTGACCGACATTCCCAAAAAGCCCGCCGTGAATCTCTACGATTATGTGGTGCTCCATGCCTATCCTGCCGGGCAGTACGTTTATACGCCGGTCGCGCCGGTGCAGAAAATCATCCGCAAATTTTCCGCCGGGCTTGATACGGCCGTCAAATTGAGCCTTCAGCCGGGCGGGAAATAAGCCAGTGTTACATTTTGGATCCTCACTCGGTAGGGCCGCGCGGCTGCGCGGCCTCGGACGACCCGCAGGTCGTCCCTACCATCAAACTGTACCACTGCCGGAAATAATCTCCTCATCGGACGCCTTGCATTTTCAGGCTTTAAGTGCATTTTAGTGCGCTTGCCACTTGCGAATTGCCGGCGGATGAAGCTGAACTGAACGAATAGAACCAAACCAAACCAAAAGGAAATCCATGCCTCTCGACAATGCACCCGACCTGACCAAACAACCACCCCGCAGCGCCCGCGTCCGCCTGGGCGGATATGTCATCCTGCCGCGCATGCTCGACAAGGGCCGCGCGACCATCGCCGGCAAAAACGGCGAATACCATTACAACTGCCCGATGGACCAGCGGTTTCTGAGCTTTGTGGGAATTGACGCCAAGGCGCTCACCAAGCAGCTCTCCTCCGGCAAAGGTGACGGCGAAATCATGGAGTGGATCGAAAAGAACGCGAAACACAAACATTCCGAGGCGGAAGTCTGCGCCTGGTCGACCTACGCATCTGGCCGCGCACCGATGGACGTGGAGTCGCGCGAATTCTTCAACGAAATCCAGCAGAAGGCCGCGCCCATGCGGGAGGATATTGCCACGTGGTTCGATGTTCTGGACGTGGATGATTTCGTCACGTTTGGCGGCAAGGCGTAAGCGGGGCGGTAAAATACCCAAGTACCCAAATACCCAATCACCCAAGGAAGCACGAAGTGCCAAGTCAAGGCGATGAAACTGCCTTGACTTGGCTTGACTATTTTTGGTGGAAAAACGAATGACTTACTGGCAGTGGTGTATGGCAAATTGCGCCCACAGGAAAGGATGGACAGGCTGACGCCGATGAATCGGATCATTTTTCAACAGCAACAGGTCGGAACACGGCGCCGCCCTTGCACCTCCGGCGCCATGCCCCGCCCCCGCGCGAGAAAAGCCTTATCTCTCCTCCCGCCACGTTCAACCTCCAAGCTCATTCACACGAAACGAAATCTCAGCGCGCCGCCATTCCTTCGCGCAAGAGGGTGACGCATATTCCGAAGGGCGTCAGGTTCGCTTCCGTCGCCAGAGCTTCCACTTGTTCCATGGCCGCCGCATCCAGTTCAATCTCCAGATACTCCTGTTCCGGAGCGTGAAGCGGCCGTATGTTTTGTGGCTGGCTGTCCATTACATCTTTCAAAAGGATTGGGCGGGAATTGTTACGGATGATTTGAGGGAAATATCCAAGGTCCAATTTGGTGCTCCTCGTATTGCCCATCGCGCTGGAAAAAGCGGCGGAGGACTGCCGCACTCCAAGACGCTCCGCGACAACTCGACGCTCAACGAGTCTCCGCCAGGTCTTGAACTGCGCCAGTCCTCTAACGCTTTGGCAGGGGCGTCCGCAAGTTCAACAGTTCGCCGGCATCACCGCGCTTCTCAAGGTTGCCCGCGCCTGCTCGCAAACCATCGCCGGGGTGATTGCACGCAGGCAGGCCAATGGTTCCTGATAGGTGCAATGGCTTTTCATGCACGGCACGCAAGGCAGTCCCGAGGTTTGCAGGACGCGCTGGCGTTGACCGTAGGGGCCGGTGGCGTTGGGATCGGTCGGGCCGAAAAGCGCCACGATGGGTCTGCGCAGCGCAGCGGCAATGTGCATCGGCCCGGTGTCGTTGGTGATGACCAGTTCGGTCAGGCGCAGCCATTCTATCATTTCCGGCAGCGAAGTCTGGCCGGTCAGGTTCAGGCAACGGTTGGGATTCGTCTCCGCGATGGCTTGGCCCAGCGCGCAATCCGCGTTGCCGCCCAGGATGGCGAATTGCAAATCGGGCTCGGACGCGGACAATCGCCTTACGAGGTCGGTAAAATTTTCGACCGGCCAGCGTTTGTTGTTCCAACGCGCGCCCGGCAGCAATGCCACCCAGCGCGCGGGGACAGGCCGCCATTTTTCGCGCACGGCATCGGCAATCTGCGGTCGTTCGGGCAGCCATTGAAAGCGTTGGTGAACGGGCACCCCCAGTTGGGGCAGAATGGCGAGATAGCGATCCACGGCGTGCGTTCCGCGGGCGGCGCGGGGCGTCAGCAGATCATAATAAAGCCGCGCGCCTTCGCGGGCGCCTTCGCGGGGATTGTCCAGGCCCACGCTGAGTTCGGCGTCCGCCAGCCAGGTGAAGAGACCGCTGCGCGCCAGTCCCTGCAAGTCAATCGCCCAATCAAAGCGTTCACGCCGCATGCCGCGCACGGCATTCAGGACTTGCAGCCAGCCGGAGGGCGCGGACCAACTGTTGCGCTGGAAGGAAAAGATTCCCGCCAAGTCGGGATCATCCGCGAGCAACGGGACGAGGCCGGATTCGAGCCACCAGAAAATCTCACTCTGCGGCAGGTGAAGTTTCAACAGGCGGAGCACCGGCAGCGCATGCACCACGTCGCCAAGCGAACTGGGCTTGAGAATGAGGATTTTCAAGCTTTTTAGACACGCCCTTGAGCTGCCCGCACAGCTTATTTGCCGTAGGCGAGCCGTTCCGCGAGGCGCGGGGGCAGGCCGGCGTCCAGAATTTTTTTCTGCGCGCCCGCAATGTCATAATCCAGACGGCGCAATTCAATCGTCCCTTCATCCACGTCATACACCACATAAGCGGACTTGGGGTTGTTGTCGCGGGGCTGGCCGACGCTGCCGACGTTGACGAAATATTTTTTGCCGGCGTCCACCTTGAATTTGGAGTAGGTGCCGCCCTTGACGATGGGCTGGCCGCTGGCGTTGGGCTCGCGGATAAAGGCCAGCGGGACGTGCGTGTGCCCGAAAAAGCAGACGGAGGTGTTCTGGTAGGGAAAACTGGCGGCGGCGTCGAGCTTGTTGAAGACGTAACCCCAGCGTTGCGGGCCGTCGAGCGTGGCATGCACCATGGAAAAGCTGGTGACCATGCGAAAATATTTGAGATCGCGCAGCCATTGGCGCTCATCTGGCGTCAACTGCGTGCGGGTCCAATTGACCGCTTCGGCCGCGTGCGGATTGAAACCGTCCAAATCCTCCTCGATGGAGCAGTATTCATCGTGGTTGCCCTTGACGACGGGCATGCCTAGGTCGCGGACGATTTTCAGGCATTCGCGGGGGTTGGCCCCGTAACCGACCACATCGCCGACGCACGCATAATGGGTGCATCTTTGCTCCTTGATGTCAGCTAAAACCACTTGGAACGCCTCTAGGTTGGCGTGTATATCGGCTATGATTGCAAACTTCATTATTCTTATCTTATCTGGCTATCTCAAATCCGCGCAAGTCACCCTGCGGCTCCCGCCAGGCGACTTCTTCCTTCCGGATGAAGTGGCCAAGTTCCGACTCCCGGATGGCCTGTTGAAAAGCGCTCAGTTCATCTTTCGAGCCTTCGGCCACCAATTCCACCCGTCCATCTGGCAAATTGCGCACGGTGCCGGCGACTTCAAATCCGTTCGCCAACGACTTTACCGTGTAGCGAAAGCCCACACCCTGCACATTTCCCGTGTAAAAAACCTGCATCCGGCACCGGCTCATGACAACTTTATCTTTCAAACTGCCCGCGTTTCTGGCTCACGAGGGTGCTTTCCCCGCCGGTGGCACAGCCAAACCGGCTTTGACCAGCAGGATGTAGCCACAATCGGAGCGGTGGAAGCAATGATTTAATTGCCTTCCGTCCGGCTTTCCTGTTCCCAATGGCTGATATTGCCATGGCCATCCTGCCACCAGACTATCTCCACACTATAGCCCGTATCCAGAATCTCCGCCATCATTCTTTGCGCCGTTGCGCCCGGCGCTTGGCATCCAACAGGCGGCTGGTCGTGTTTGCCGGCTCGGCCTTGGGCGCAGGTTCAGGCCCGGGCGGCGGCTTGGCGGGTGTCCCTCCTGGCTGCGGACTTCCCGTTAAAGACGCCTCATCCTGCGGCAAGGTGACAATCTTTTGCGGCCGGAACAGATTCGCCTGCGCTTCAGCCTGGGCCGGGGCGGTCTGGGTCGAGCGCACCTGTTCGCGCCGCGACAACAGCGCCGCCAGTGATTCCTCGGCCTCGGGTTCGCGCGGCACGCCCTGCCAGAAGAAAATCCAGCTCCGCACTCGGCGCCAAGCGCGCTGCATTTCGTCATGGTCAAGCTGGATGCGGCGGATCGCCACATCAAGTGGGAACAACAGCACACACAATCGCAGCAGCCACTCCCACAAATCGCGCGGTTGAAAGGTCTTTTGGCGGTCATGGAGGAAAGTATTGTCCGCCGGGTCCTCTGGATTCAGAACGCGACCACCGCCGCTCTCGGCGAGGCGGCGCAGCAGGTTGTCGTTCGGTTCCGAGGAGGCAAATTCCGGCGAATAATTGATGCTCGCGCCGACCACCTGCTGGCCGCGCACGATGCCGTTCGTCTTGTCGAGCAGGCTCAGCATGTAGGTGCCGACTTCCTTGGTCGGAAATTTGGCTTCGTAATGGCCCGGGCCGGTTTGCTCCAGATGCACCTTCATCTTCTCACCTTTGGGGCTGACGACGGTGCCTTCCAAATTGAGAAAATTCCGGTAGTTGCCCTGTTCGTCGAGCGCGTCGGTCGAGATCTGTCCCTCTCCTTTGTCCACTGAAACGTCAGTCGTGAAATCCGAGTTCTCCAGCCGGCGCAAACTCCATTGCGCGGTTTGCGACCAAAACTGCTGGTATTTGCCCCAGGTCAGCCAGGACTTGGCCCACTTGGCCTTGGCGTCGGAGGTGAAAGCCACCGAGCGGCCCAAGCCATACTGCCAATGCGCGAGAAGCGGATCGCCCTTGTCCGTCACCAACGGCACTTCGGCGCGTTGCTTCGGCGTGGTCGCCACGTAGCCGAGCAGCGTCGGATACTCGCCCGGGCCGATGCCGCGGACCAATTCGCTGGACGCCTTCATTTGCGGCTTGAACGGGTCTTCGTAAATAGCCGACTTCAAAATCACCGCCGCTTCCTTGATGAATATTTGCGGCAGATCATTCGGCGACTTCACGTCGTAATAACGTCCCTTGCCGTGATCGGCGATCCAGATCATCGTGTCCGGCCCCGCATGACCGGAGATCAAAACCGTGCTCACGGTGATGCGGTCGCCGACAATGGCCTGCATCAATCCCGCCGAGGGCGCGCCCGGGTCGCCGTCGCTGAAAACGATGATGTGCTTGAGATTGGCGGTGGATTTTTTCAACCCCTCATGCGCCAGGCCCATGACGCCTTCAAAGCCAGGCAGGTCGCCCTGGTTCATCCCGGCGATTTGGCGGCCCACTTCCTTTTTGTCGCCGACTTTGGTCATCGGGAAAAGCCAATGCTCGTTGCCGTCCCAGAGCACGACGCCCATTTGATCCGCCGGCCCGAGCGCTGACAAGACGCCTTGCGCGCAATCGCGTGCCACTTGATTTCCGTTGGCGAATTCCATCCCGTGCATCACCAGCGCCACCGCGCCGCTGGGCAGCACTTTTTTGCTGTCCAATTCCATGTCCACCGGCAGCGTGCTTTCCAGCGGCGTGCCGCGATAACCGCCCGCCGCGTAAGTCTGATCGCCCCCGACACACACCAACCCCACGCCGAAATCGCGCACCGCACTTTCAAGCAGCGCCTGCAAATCTTTGCCCAAATCCCCGGCGGCCACGTTGCTCAGGAAAATCGCGTCGTAGCTTTGCATCTCCGCCAGCGTCGCCGGAAAGCCGTTTATGCCCACGCCTTTGACCCGCAGCCGCGCCGATTGCAATGCCTCCACCAGCGGCTTGTCGCCTTCGGGGTCCGATGACACAACCAAAATTTCCGGCTCGCCCTTCACACTCGCGAACGCGCTGGCGCGGTTGTTCTGCGGCACGGTGTCGCCTGGCGCTTCCACCCGCGCGTCATACGTGTAAAAGCCCGCCTCGGGAAGGGTCTGCGGGAAGGTGAACAGATTTTTACCCTCGGACAATTCGACGCGTTGTTCACCGAGATATTGATCATTGCGATACAGCCGTATGGTGGCCGGCGTGGCTTGATCAGACTGCAGAAAGATTTTAATTTCAAAGACCTGGCCTTTTTTCAATTTGGACGGCACGCTCAATTTTTGCATCGCCACGTCGTTGCCGCGTTTGACGCCCATCTTTACCACGTCCATCGTCACGCCCAGTTGCCGCGCCGCGAGCACGGCGGTCATGGCGTCGCCAGTGTTTTCATTGCCGTCGGACATCAAGACGAGCCGCTTCTGGCCGGTCTCGGGAAACGCCGCGGTTCCCAGACGGATGGCACCCGCGATGTCCGTCCGCTCGGTGCCGACCACGGCCTGGATTTTCTCGACGTCCACGGCGGTGTTGGCCGTTGTCTCAATGTTCGCCTCGCTGCCGAAAACAATCACGCCGCCTTTGTCCACGGACTTTTTCTTCGAGGTGCTTTTGTTCACGTATTCACGCGCCAAATCCTGTTGCGGCGACGGAATGCTGTCGGAACGGTCCAGCAGGAAAAACACATTCATACCCTCCAGCGGCCGCAGCCATTGCAAGCCCGCCAGTGCCATGACAAGTGCAGTGACGACGAAAGCGCGCACGATGAAAGCGGCCCAACGCCGCCAGCGGCTGATCTGCACGTCGCTTTTCCAAGCA
>JAQGPB010000497.1 GCA_028293265.1 Pedosphaera sp.
CGGGAGCAGATTTAGAATGCATCAGCAATTATTAGCCGATGCGTCTTCTTCGTGGGACGATTGACAGCAAGCACCCCGGCTGACCAGAAGTTTAACCCCAACTGTGGAGAAATCAGAGAATGAAAGCATTAGTCAAAAGCGTTTCGGAACCCGGCTTGTGGCTCGAAGATGTGCCGATGCCGGAGGTCGGATTGAATGATGTGCTGATCCGGGTGGATCGCACCGGCATCTGCGGCACGGATATTCACATATATAAATGGGACGCGTGGGCGCAAAAAACCATTCCAGTGCCGATGGTGGTGGGGCATGAATTCGTCGGGGAAATCGTGGAAGTGGGTTCGAATGTGAAGGATTTTTTTCCGGGCGAAATCGTGAGCGGGGAAGGGCATGTGGTCTGCGGGCGCTGCCGGAATTGCCTGGCGGGGCGGCGGCATCTTTGCAAGGACACGAAGGGCATCGGGGTCAATCGTCCTGGGGCTTTTGCCGAGTACCTGGTGCTGCCGATGACCAATGTCTGGCATCATCATCATGATATTGACCGCGACATTGCCTCCATTTTCGATCCGTTTGGCAATGCGGTGCATACGGCGCTGACGTTCCCGGTTTTGGGCGAGGACGTGCTCATCACCGGTGCCGGGCCGATTGGCATCATGGCCGCGGCGGTGGTCCGGCACGCGGGGGCGAGGTTTGTGGTGATTACGGATGTCAATCCTTACCGTTTGGAACTCGCGCGGAAGATGGGCGTGACGCGGGCTGTCAATGCGCTCGAAACTGATTTGCGCCAGGTGAAGAAGGAACTTGGGATGGCAGAAGGTTTTGACGTGGGGCTGGAAATGTCCGGCAACGCGGCGGCGTTCCGGGACATGATCGCGAATGTTTCCCATGGCGGCAAGATCGCGATGCTCGGCATTCCCGAAAAGGAGATGGCAATTGATTGGAACACGGTTGTCTTCAGCATGCTGACGATCAAGGGAATTTATGGCCGGGAGATGTACGAGACGTGGTACAAGATGACCGTCATGCTGCAAAGCGGGCTGGACATCAGCCCGGTGATCACGCACCGATTCCCGTACACGGAATTTCAAAAGGGATTTGAAGTGATGCTGTCCGGCCGGTCGGGCAAGGTGATTTTGGATTGGAAAAATATTTAGCGCGAAAGGAAAACAGGAGGTACGGCGCGTTCAGGAAGCATTTGACGATTCAACTGGCGGAGTTGCGCGACAAGGGGCTTTACAAGTCCGAGCGCACGATAACCACGGCGCAGGGCGCGCATGTGCAGGTGAACGGCGGCGCGCCGGTCCTGAATTTGTGCGCAAACAATTATCTCGGGCTGGCGGGCCATCCGGAGGTCGTCAAGGCGGCGCGCGACGGCATGGAGAAGTGGGGTTATGGACTGGCGTCGGTGCGGTTTATTTGCGGCACGCAATCGCCGCACCGGGAGTTGGAGCGCAGGCTGAGCGAGTTTTTGGGCACCGAGGACACCATTCTTTATGGTTCCTGTTTTGATGCGAATGGCGGATTATTCGAGACGCTTTTGGGCGCGGAGGACGCCGTTATTTCGGATGAGCTGAATCACGCGAGCATCATAGACGGCGTGCGGCTTTGCAAGGCGCAGCGGCTTCGTTACAAGAACAACGACATGGCCGATCTGGAGGCGAAATTGGAGGAGGCGAAATCGGCGCGTTACAAAATGATCGCGACGGACGGGGTGTTTTCGATGGATGGTTATATTGCGAATCTTCCAGCGATTTGTGATCTGGCGGACAAGCACGACGCCTTGGTGATGGTGGATGATTCGCACGCGGTCGGCTTCATGGGCCGGCGCGGCCGCGGCACGCACGAACACCATGCTGTGATGGGGCGGATAGACATCATCACCGGCACGCTGGGGAAGGCGCTCGGCGGGGCCAGCGGTGGTTACACGAGCGGACGACGCGAGATCATCGAGTTTCTGCGCCAACGCTCGCGGCCTTATCTATTTTCGAATACCGTCGCGCCCGCGATTGTATCAGGATCAATCAAGGCGATTGAACTTCTGTCCGAGGGCACGGCTTTGCGCGACAAGCTGGAGGCGAATGCGAAATTTTTCCGCGAAGGCATGGTGAAGCTGGGTTTCAACATTTTACCCGGCGTGCATCCGATTGTCCCGATCATGCTCGGTGATGCCGCGCTGGCGGGGCGCGTGGCGGAGGCGATGCTGGCAAAGGGCGTTTATGTCGTGGGATTTTCCTATCCGGTGGTGCCGATGGGGAAGGCGCGAATTCGGACGCAGATCTCGGCGGCGCACAGCCGTGAGGATCTTGAGTTTGCCATAGCGAAATTTGCGGAAGTGAAGAAGGAGCTTGAGATAAATACCCAATGACGAAATACCCAAGTACCCAAAGAAATCCCAATGATCAAACACCCAATGCCGCCCGTTGATTTGGCGCTTGGGATTTGGTGATTCCTTGGGTGTTTGGGTGTTTCGCCATTGGGTATTTCATTCTCTCCCGTTCCTGAACGCGCCGCGGTTTTAAACCCTCACCGATAAATGTCCACCAGGAAAAACACGGCGTCGCCTTTGCCGATGTTCACGATGGCGTGGGGAACGTCGGCGCGGTAGGTGACGGAGTCGCCCCGCTCCAATTCCTCGGCGTCGCCGGCGGACTCGACACGGATGCGGCCTTTTTGCACGGTCAGAAACTCGCGGGTGCCCTCAAAATGCGGCGCACTGCGCAGTTCGCCGGCGTCCTTGATCTCCACTTCGTAAAATTCGACATCTTTTTCCAGGTGCAACGGCGAGAGGGTGCGGATCTGGCAATTGCGGTCGGAATGATAATGATACGCATGGTCGCTCGCGCGGATGACCACGAGCGAGGAGACGGCGCCGGGAGATTCGACGAGTTCCGCGAGCGACATGCCAAAGGCGCTGGCGATGCGAAAGGCCACGGCGAGCGTGGGATTGGCGCGGTTGCGTTCCACCTGGCTCAACATGGAACGGCTGACGCCCGAGGCGTTGGCCAGCACGTCCAGCGACCAATGCCGTTCCGTGCGAAGCTGTTTCAAGCGGCGCGAAAAATGGCTGGTGGCGGGGTCGAGCAGGGCGGCGACCGTGACCGGTTTATTTTTTGTTTTTCGTGAGGAGGGGGGCATGGAATCGGGTTTTAGGCGCGTTAATTTCACATTACCAAGCTGGCTTACCATGTTCCCAGACTCCGCGCCTGACAAGTCAAAAGCGCTGCGGTTGCATTTCTGCTTGCCTCAAATCGCTCCACTGAACAACATGCAGGGATGAAAAACACATTATTGATTGCAATTGCCTGTCTGCCACTGGCTTTGACTTCCTGCGCTACGCGCGAAACCAACGTTCCGCCAAACACCCTTACCGCCCGCGAGAAATCGGCCGGCTGGGTCCTGCTGTTTGATGGCCAGGACTTCAACGGGTGGCACAATTTCAAACGCGATGGAGTTCGTCCGGGCTGGCAGGTCAAGGACGGCGCGCTCACCTGCGTTGATCCGAAGGACGCCGGGGACATCGTCACGACTGAGAAGTATGGATGGTTTGAATTGCAGCTTGATTACAATATTTCGGAAGCGGGCAACAGCGGCATCATGTATCACGTCACGGACAACGGCGGCGCGGTTTGGGCCACCGGCCCCGAGTTCCAGCTTGAGGACAACAAAGAAGCGCGCGACCCGGTCCGTTGCGGCTGGCTTTATGCTCTGTATCAGCCGCCCATTGACCCGGCGACGGGGAAGACGCTTGACGCGACCAAGCCGGTCGGCGAATGGAACCACGTCCGCCTGCTCATCAGCCCGACGAAGTGCGAGCACGACATCAACGGCGTGAAATATTTCGATTATGTGCTCGGAAGCGAAGACTTCAACGCCCGCGTTGCCAAAAGCAAGTTTGGCAAAATGCCAAACTTCGCCAAATCGAACATCGGCTACATTGCGCTGCAAGGGGACCATGGACAGGTTGCATTCCGCAACATCAAGGTCCGGCCCATCAAGGCGACCGAATAGGGGCTAAAAAGCTCCAAGCACCAACATCCAAGCTCCAGAGAAGCACCAAGCACCAAATCTCAGTCGGCGATCATAGTTAATTGGAGCTTGGATGTTCTGCCGATGTTGGTGCTTGGAGGCTTGGAGCTTTCCCTGCATTCTATTGGCCATGGAAATGGATCAGGGAAACATACCTCCTCTCATGGACGACGCAGGCGGCGCGCAACCGAAGGCGATTCCGCGCTGGCGTTGGTGGCTGCATCTGGTCGTGCTCGCGCTTTTTCCGCTGGCGCCCGGTGTGCTGGGGTTGCTCAAACAAGACCGGTCGCAACCGCTGCTGCCCAAGTCCGTGGCGGGGTTGTTTCAAGTGTCTGCCGAAGAGATGCTGTTATTTGGCGCGGTCTTCGGCATCGCGTGGCTCTGCTCGCGCGCCAATCGCACCCAACTGCTGCTGCAATGGCGGCGCGGGATATTCCCGGTGTTGCTGGGATTCGGCTATTCCATCGCCCTGCGCCTGATCATCATGATGCTGATGGTGGCGGTGATAGTCGCCTGGGTGCTGATCGCCGGACTTCATGGGAAGGGACTTGATCATCTGCGCCCGCAGACGGAACAGTTGGTGAACGCCGGGGCGCTGACGAAAAATCCGCTCTATCTTGTCTTGTGCCTTACGCTGATCAGTTTTGTCGTCGCCGCTTTGCGCGAGGAATTGTGGCGGGCGGGCATGTTGGCGGGCATCCAGGAATTGTTTCCAAAGCAATTTGCGACGCTACGCGGGCGGTTGATCGCAGTGATGATGGTGGCGCTGCTGTTTGGCCTGGGGCATACGCCGCAAGGCTGGGGAGGAGTGGCCCTCACCGGATTGCTCGGGCTGGGGCTGGGCTTAATCATGGTCTGGCATCGCT
>JAQGPB010000521.1 GCA_028293265.1 Pedosphaera sp.
ACGAACCTGCAATTGAAGGATTTCACCATTGAAACCTGGGTCCAGCGGGCGAGTACATTCATAAGCTCACCCAACGGCGGCCCCGGACTCTTGTTCAGCTTTGGCGGTGGCGGATACGGCTTTGGCATCAACGATGACGGCACGCTGGTCCTAAGCAAAATCGGAGTGGATGCCATCACATCGTCCGGGGGCGTCGCTGACACGAGCTGGCATTATGTCGCGGTCACGAAGTCGGCGACGAACGTCGTCTTTTTCATTGATGGCAACGCCGGGGCGATGCTGGGTTATACGAACCAATTTCAATTTTCAACGCCCGCCTGCATCGGCGCGATGGGCAACAATTCTGGTTTTCCGCCGGCCAGTTTTTATGGGGCCATTGATGAGTTGAGCATTTACAACCGGGCGCTGCGGGCTGCCGAAATCCAGGCCATCTCCCAGTCCAACGGTGGCGGAAAATGTCAGCAACTGCCGCGACTCGCCATATCGCGGTCGGTCCCAACCGCCATTGTGACCTGGCCCGTCTGGGCCTCTGGCTTTAATCTTCAATCTTCCCGGGGCGGCCCGGCGTCACCAGGCAGTTGGACCAATCTGGCCGCTGCTTTGCAAACCAACGGCCTCGATTTGAGCGCGGCATTTCCCATCACCAACGGCCAGCAGTTTTTCCGGCTGGCTTATCCGCAGCCATGAAACCCTCTCCGCCGGGGCCGAAAAAGTGATACTTATCCAAGGCTTTCATGCCCTAAACCAGTTCTGAGCCGGGACGATGCAGTCAGAATAGGGGAGCGCACGCGTCCCGCGTGCAGCCGACGGCGTCGCGGCGTCGGCTGGCAATCCCTTTTGCGAAGCACTGATTGGTTTGGGGAATATCGGAATTGAGGTTTGCGGCGGGACGCCGCAAACCACACGCCTCTGGCGTGTGCTCCCCATTTCCTATTGCACGGTTCCGGCTGAGGCCGGGCTTTAGACGGAGAGGGCGGCGAGTTCGGAGCGGGTCATTTCGGTGATGAGTTGCTGGAAGGTGGTTTGGGGCTTCCAGTTGAGCAGTTTCATGGCCTTGCCGGGGTTGCCGACGAGGCGGAGGGGTTCGGCGGGGCGCATGAAGCGTTGGTCCTGTTTAATATATTTGTTCCATTCCAGGCCGACGACGCCGAAAGCGGTTTCAACCACTTCCTGGACGCTGTGCAATTCTCCGGTGGCAAAAACAAAATCCTCGGGCGTCTGGTGCTGGAGGGTGAGCCACATGCCGAGGACGTAATCGCGGGCGTGGCCCCAATCGCGTTGGGCGGTGGTGTCGCCGAGGAGGAGTTCTTTTTCGCGGCCGGCCTTGATGGCGGCGGCGGCGTGGCAGATTTTGCGGGTGACGAAGTTTTCGCCGCGGCGCGGGGATTCGTGGTTGTACATGATGCCGTTGCAGGCGAAAAGGCCGTAGGTCTTGCGGTAGATGGCGACCATCTGGGTGGCAAAGGCCTTGGCGCAACCATAGGGGTTGACGGGCGCGACGGGGGTCTGCTCGTCCTGGGGCGAAAGGGCGGGGCGGCCAAAGATTTCGCTGGAAGAGGCGTGAAAAAGTCGGAGCGGCTTGGGGAGGTCGCGCAGCATTTCCAGGAGGCGCAGGGTGCCGAGCGCGGTCAGTTCGCAGGTGGATTCGGGAATTTCAAAGCTGAGGCCGACATGGCTTTGGCCGGCGAGGTGATAGAGTTCGTCCGGGGCGGATTTGACGAGGATGCGGCGGAGGCTGGTGGAGTCATCGAGGTCGGCGTAATGCAAGAAGAGGCGGCGACCGTAGATGGTTGGGGTGGTGTAAAGCTGGTTGAGGCGGGACCGTTCGACGCTGCTGGTGCGGCGTACGACGCCGTGGACTTCGTAGCCTTTTTCAAGGAGCAGTTCGGTCAGGTAGGAACCGTCCTGGCCGGTGATGCCGGTGATGAGGGCGCGGGTCATGGATGGTGGGGGAAACATCGAACATCGAACATCGAACATCGAACATCGAATGGGGGAACCCCCTCACCCCGGCCCTCTCCCCCGAGGAGAGGGGGGGCGTTGCGACGTGTTTTGAGAGTTTGAGCGTGTTGATTGCTGTCCCCGTTTTTTGGCCTTCTCAAAGCCACTGAAACCTGATGGCGCGCTGGATGAGTGCCGGATTTGCGGTGGCTGTTGGTTGATATGCTCACGCGCTTAGCTTTTGACTTTGATTTTGCCGTCGAGATGGTCTTGCAGCAATTTGACGTCGGCGTTGACCATGTCTATGACGAGGTCCTTGAACTTGGTCTTGGGTTCCCAGCCGAGTTTCTTTTTGGCCTTGCTGTAATCGCCAATGAGCAAATCCACTTCGGCGGGACGATAGTAGCGCGGATCTATCTCCACGTATTTGTTCCAGTCGAGGCCGACGTGCGCGAAGGCGAGGTCGAGGAATTCGCGGATGGAATGGGTTTCGTTGGTGGCGATGACGTAATCGTCCGGCGTGTCCTGCTGCAGCATGAGCCACATGGCCTGGACGTATTCGCGGGCGTCGCCCCAGTCGCGTTTGGCGTCGAGGTTGCCGAGGTAGAGTTTGTCCTGCAGGCCGGCCTTGATGTGGGCGACGGCGCGGGTGATTTTGCGGGTGACGAAAGTTTCGCCGCGGCGCGGGGATTCGTGGTTGAAGAGGATGCCGTTGCTGGCGTGGAGGCCGTAGGATTCGCGGTAGTTGACGGTGATCCAGAAGGAATAAACCTTGGCACAGCCGTAAGGGCTGCGGGGATAGAACGGGGTGGTTTCCTTTTGCGGCACTTCCTGCACCAGGCCGAACATTTCGCTGGATGACGCCTGGTAGAAGCGCGCCTGGATGCCGGTTTCGCGGATGGCTTCGAGCAGGCGGATGGTGCCGGTGGCGGTGATGTCGGTGGTGTATTCGGGGCTGTCGAAACTGACGCGGACGTGGCTTTGGGCGGCGAGGTTGTAAATTTCGTCGGGGCGAACCTGGCCGACGAGGCGGGCGAGGGCGCTG
>JAQGPB010000548.1 GCA_028293265.1 Pedosphaera sp.
TTGCGGAAGCGTCCGAAACCGGTGAAGAAGGCGTTGGAATGGCGCGACCGTTTGGAGCCGTCCATCACCTGGATGCTCCGCGCGAGAAAACCGGTGCGCTGGCCCAGTGCGAGGAGGCGTTCGCGCAGGCTGCCTTCGGGCAGCGGCGTGAACTTGTTGAATAGCGGCATGATCAGGACGGGCGCAAGCACTACCAGCAAGAGTTGGAATCCCAACAGAGCCGCCCAGGCCCAGAGCCACCAGAGCGGCCCGGTCCATTCGACGAGTTTCAAAATGAGCACCAACAGCGGATAGCCGAGCACCAGGGCGAGCAACAATCCCTTGAGGCGGTCCAGCATCCAGATTTTGAGCGTGGTGGTGTTGAAGCCGAAGCGTTCTTCGAGCCGGAATTGCGAATACCATTCGAAGGGAATGCCCGGAATGGCCAGCGCGAGGCCGACGGCGAAGAGAAACGCCGCTGCCGCCCAGGCGGACGTGCCGAGCCAACCGGTGAAAAACTGGAATGCCCAAGGCAGCAATCCGCTGAACAGTATCACGGCGAGGATGATGAAATCGTAAGTTGTCTCGACATTGCCGAAACGGCTTTTGGCCAGGGTGTATTGGACGGATTTCGAATACGTCGCGGCGTCCATGGAGCCTTTGAAGGCATCCGGTACGGCATTGGCATGGGCAAGGACATTGCGCTGGTTGAGGCGGGCGAGCCAGAGTTGCGCCGCCCACCGGCCAAGGAGCAATATCATCACCGCGGGAAAAACCCAGGCTGAGTAGTTCATCGGCGCCTAATATAATCTTTGCCGGGGCTTTTGAAATGATTTCCGCATGGTTTGAGTTGATCGGAGTGCGGGCTGTGACTACAAGTGTAAACTATTTGCTTGAAAGCAGCCATGAAGTGGCGGATGCTAGGGTGAACTTGGAATGAAACCGGCCAACCTCACTTATGAAATCATCCGCGGCTTGCTGTTGCTGGCGGGGTTTGCCCTGGCGGTCGGCTGGTTCCTATGGCGCCGGCTCAAGAATTCGACCGATCCGGCGCTGCTGATTTTCCGGTGGGTATTGAGCATTCTCATTATCGCCGGCCTGGCCTACGGGGGCTCCTCTTCGCGAACCAATCTCAGAAACCTCAATCCGATGGCGTTGCTCGCGGTGATTTACGCGCTCGTCGGCGGATTGGTGCTCGCGATCATCTGGGTGCCGGTCATGACCGATGCGGTCGCCAGATTGTTCGGCAGCCTTTACGACGGCGGAAGCCAGGAGGTGGAGCCGAAACCGTTTTATTCGATCTTTCGCGCCAAGCGGAACAAGGGAAAATATTTCGAGGCGCTGGCGGAAGTCCGGCGGCAACTGGACAAATTCCCCACGGACTTTGAGGGCCACATGCTGCTGGCGGAATTGCAGTCGGAAAACCTCAACGATCTGCCCGGAGCGGAGATCACCGTCCACCGCGCCTGCAATCTGCCGGAACAGACGCCGATGAACATTTCCTACGCGTTGAACCGGCTCGCGGACTGGCATCTCAACCTGACCAAGGACCGCGAGTCCGCGCAGCGCGCGCTGGAAAAAATCATTGAGATGCTGCCAGACACGGAGATGTCGCTGCGGGCGTCGCAACGCATCGGGCACCTGGCGGACAGCGGCATGCTGCTCGCCCCGCATGATCGCGGGCAGATTGAGGTGAAGAAGGGCGTGCGCAATCTCGGTCTGCTACGCGGCGAAGATGGCCGGCTCAAGGCGCCGGAGGTGGACTGGGAAAAAGCCGCCGCCGATTATGTGGAACAGTTGGAGCAGCATCCGCTCGACTCGCAGGCCCGGGAGAAGCTGGCGGAGATTTACGCGAAACATTATCACCGCCTCGATCTGGCGATGGAACAATTGGAACAATTGATCAGCCAGCCCAACCATCCCTCCAGAAACGTGGTGTGCTGGCTGAATCTGATGGCCGATTTGCAGGTGTTGGAAGGGGCGGATGTGGAGACGGTTCAGGCCACCTTGCAACGCATCATTGATTTGTTTCCTGATCTTGCCGCGGCGGACGGCGCGCGGCGGCGCATGGATGTGTTGAAGCTGGAGTTGAAGGCGAAAGATAAAAGGCGCGAAGTGCAGATTGGCACTTACGAACAAGACATCGGGTTGAAAAAGAAGGCGCGGTCGTGACCGAACATTTCAATTCAACCACAGAGCTTGAACGCAATAGTTGCCGGTTACACGTCCTGCGTGTTGCGTATTCCGTTTAACTGCGGCGAAGGATCAATGGGCCGCCAACTGCAGCGCGATCTGCTTCTCGACTTCGTGGGCGAGATCAACATCGGGACCGCCGGCCCGGCCGCGGGTCTGGACCTGGACGCGGGTGATGGGCTTGACCGAGTCAATTTCATCCACCTTCACCCAGACGGTGACCTGGTTGATCTTGGCTTCGAGGGAGTTGTTGACGGAATTGTCGGAGGTCAACTGCCCGTTGAATTTGAGGACAGCCCGGGCGGCGTCCACAACCTGCGGGACGCTGCGTTCATACTGGCCCTGGACCTTGTCTTTGATAAAAGGCACGCCGGCCTCCGATCTCCCGTCCACAGTTTCAACGCAACCGGTGACCAACCCGGCCATGGCCGCGCTCAGGAACAAAGCGAAAAATTTTGTTTTCATTCGCCTCTATGCAATCACAACCGCCCGATTCGTCAAGCAGGAAGCAACTTTCCATTTTCCTCCCTTTTGACTTTCGCATGCGGGATCGAACTGCTACAACGCCGCCATGTCTGCCAAACTTACGATTGGTTTTCTGGGCGCGGGAAAAATGGGCACTGCGCTGGCCAAAGGTTTTATCCATGCCGGACTTGTCGAAGCCGGGCAGATCATCGCCAGCGATCCCGTCGAGGGTGCGCGCGCTGCTTTTGGCCGCGAGGTCGGTGCCAAAATTACC
>JAQGPB010000597.1 GCA_028293265.1 Pedosphaera sp.
CGTAATTGTCGTAATGCCGCGCGCCGATTTCGTTGATGAGCGCCAGCAGCCGCGCGTTGCGCTCTTCCTTCACTTCCTGTGGCAATTGATCGGGCAGCGTGGCCGCCGGTGTGTCTTTGCGCGGCGAATATTTGAAAATATAGGCGTTGTCGAACTCCACTTCGCGCGCGAGCGAAAGCGTCTCCTCAAAATCCATTTCCGTTTCGCCGGGAAAACCGACGATGATGTCCGTCGTGATCCCCATGCCGGGCCACACCTCGCGCAACTTTTTGATGATGCCCAGAAAACGCTCGCGAGTGTAACCGCGATGCATCAACTTCAGCAAACGATCACTCCCGCTTTGCACCGGCAGATGCGCGCTTTCGACGAGCTTGGGCAACCGGCCATAAGCCTCCACCAAATCATCGCCATAACCTTTTGGATGCGGCGATGTGAAGCGAATCCGCTCCAAGCCGTCAATTTCATGCACCGCTTCCAGCAATTGCACGAACGCCGACTTGCCATCCTTGACCGGAATATCGCGCTTGCCGTAACTGGTCACAATCTGTCCGAGCAACGTGATTTCCCTCACGCCGCGCGACACCAACTCGCGGCATTCCGCCACAATGCCAGGAATGCTGCGGCTCCGCTCCTCGCCGCGCGTGTAGGGCACGATGCAAAAAGTGCAATATTGGTTGCAACCTTGCATGATGCTGACGAACGCCGTCACTGCTTTTTCGGCAGTGTTACCATTCAACACATGTTCCTTGATCGCCGCCTCGCTCCCCTGCTCTTCACCGATGTCCACGACCTTCTCACGCCGACCGGCAAGCAACTCATCCAAATAATCCGCCGTGCGATGAAATTTTTGCGTGCCGATGACCAAATCCACGTCCGGCAATTGATCAATCAACTGCTGCCCGCGGCTCTGCGCCATGCAACCCATGAATCCGAGCACCACGTCGGGGCGATTCTTGCGGACATCCGCAGCGAGATTTTGCATCTTGCCGATCGCCTTTTGTTCCGCGGCATCGCGCACGCTGCAGGTGTTGAGCAGGATGACATCCGCCGCCGCTTCCGACGACGCCAGCGTATAACCCTTCGCCACGAGCTGCGCGGCCACCGCCTCCGAATCACGCTCGTTCATCTGGCACCCGTAAGTTTTGATATACACACTCGGCATAACGCTGAGAATGCCAGAAAATTAAGCCAGAAATTCGCGCTTGGAAAGAAGTAATCCCATGACGGCGTATGCAAAATCAAACCGCATCGTTATCCCTCTCTGTAAAAACTCTGAGAATAAGAGCCCTTGGTTCTCCCGGCTGAATCCGTGTTCATCCGTGTACATCCGTGGTTTCAAAACTTTCCCTCCCAAATTGCCTTTGAGCCGGCCAATGGTTGTGCTCATATTCTCAATTGAAATGAAATTCGGCGCGCACATGTCAACCGCGGGCGGCGCCTGGAAGGCGCTGCAACGCGGCATCGCCATCCAATGCGACATTGTCCAAATTTTCGTCAAAAACAACATGCAATGGTTCGGCAAACCGTATTTGCCGGATGACCTGGCGTTGTATGCGAATGAACTTGCCAGCCAGAAATTGCAATGCGTTTTCGGCCATACCGGTTATCTCATCAACCTCGGCGCGCCGGCTTCGGAGAACCGCGACAAATCCATCAAATCGCTGATCCAGGAGATTCAACTCGCCACCGACCTTGGGCTGCCGTTTCTCGTGCTGCATCCCGGCGCGCATCTGGGCACCGGCGAAGCGGCGGGGCTGCAGCAAATCGTGGCCGGTTTGGATGAGGTCTTTCGCGCCACCAAAACTCTCCCGGTGCGCATCGCCTTGGAGAACACCGCCGGACAAGGAACCTGCCTGGGCCACCAGATAAGCCATCTCGGCGCGATTTTCCAGCGAGTGAAAGCGCCCGAACGGCTCGGCGTCTGCCTCGACACTGCGCATTTTTTCGAAGCCGGTTACGACCTGCGCACGCCCAAGGGCTGGAACGCCGCCATGGCCGAAGTAGATTCGCTTATCGGCCTCAAGCAAGTGCTGGCCTTTCACCTGAACGATTCCAAGACTGACCTCGGCTCGCGCGTGGACCGCCATGCCGGCATCGGCCAGGGCAAGATTGGCCGCGAAGCCTTCCGCCATATCGCAGGCGATCCCCGCTTCCGCAACCTGCCCGGCTGCCTGGAAACCCCCAAATCCGCCGATTTGCATGAGGATGTCGAGAACCTTGCATTGCTGCGTTCCCTCGTTTGATTTGGGGTAGTCACCCCATTGTTGGTTTTATCCAGGAATGTAGAGTGATAATGCTTGCTAGTTATGGTGGTTAGTTAGGTTCGGGGCGGCTCTGAGTGGAGCCGCCCTTCCTCTTTTTTATATGACGGTCAGAGGGGCTCGGTTCCGGGTTTCGAGTTCCCGGTTCCGAGTTGTGAAAGGACGCCCAAACAAACCAATGATCGGAGTGCGTGCTTGTAATTCAGCGCAACCGGCCTCAAAGTGGATTCGCCTTTGTGGAAGGGTGGCTGAGCGGTTTAAAGCTGCAGTTTACTAAACTGCCGTGGCGTTTACGTCA
>JAQGPB010000035.1 GCA_028293265.1 Pedosphaera sp.
CCGCCCGCGAACTCAAGGTGCCGTTCGCGCTCGCGCACACTTATCTGGGACATTGGACCACGCGGTTCGCGCGCTACATTGTGCGCAACGGCCTGCTGGGTGAAGTTCGCTGGGTGGATGGCTCCTATACCCAGGGCTGGCTCGCCACCAAACTCGAAGCCACCGGCCAGATGCAGGCATCGTGGCGCACCAACCCGAAGCTGGCGGGCGGCGCCGGTTGCGGCGGCGACATTGGCACCCATGTGCTGATGCAAATCCGCTATATCACCGGATTGGAAATCACAGATGTCTCGGCGCACCTGGAAACCTTTGTCGAAGGCCGCGCGAACGATGATCATTTCGTCGTCTATTCCAACCTGAACAACGGCGGCCGGGCGCTGGTGCGCTGCACGCAGATTGCCATCGGCATAAAAAACGACATGGCATTGATGGTGGCCGGCACGAAAGGCACCTTGCGCTGGAGTTCCGACCAGCCGGAATGTGTCATCATCAATCTGCCCAACCAGCCGGACCGCATCTATTGGCGCGGCGCGGTGACGCCGGGCGATGGGTTCATCCCTACGGACGTTCCCGCCGAACTGATGGCGGAACCGACCGTTCCGGGCGGTCATCCCGAGGGGTTTCACGATGCTTTCGCGCGCCTGCATCGCTGCTTCGAGGCCGATGTGCGCAAATGGCAGGCGGACAGCAATTTCGTCCCCGACGGCTCTAAGTATGCGACCATCGAAGACGGCTGGATGGGCATCGCGTTCATCGAAGCCTGCGTCGAAAGCAGCAGCAAGAAAGGCAATTGGACCGCGATGCCGAAGAAGATTTAGTTTGAGACAATTCGTCCGCTCTCAGCAAGCAGTGCGCGTCAGCGACTCTCTGCTGCTGACCTCGTCGCCGTGGTGAAAATCACCCGATGAATTGGCGTGGGATAAGGCGCGTCCGGCCCTTTGGCCGCCTGCCACAAAACCCGGTTCAGCTCGTCCTCGGGAGCAAGGTCATAATGGCGAAAATTCATCTGCGCGGATTTCTTCGCGCCGGGAGACGCGCTGGTATTTTTGGCGAGCATGTTGATCTGGGGCGTGATTGCTTGATATGAAACGGGCTCGGCAACTTTGGTAAAGGAATTGAACATCGGCGTCGCGCCGGCGTCGTATTGCGTGAGCGGCGGCAGGCCGAGCACCAGCTCGATTGTGCGCACCATGCTCGCGGTCGTGTAAAGCGTGCTGTCCACCGCGCCACGCTTGCAGTACGGGCTGATCACCAGGCCAGCCGTGCGATGGGCGTCAACATGATCGGGACCGTTTTGCGCATCGTCCTCAATTACAAAAATTGCCATCTCCTTCCAGAAACGGCTGTGCGAGGCGGCTTCCACAATCCGTCCCAGTCCAAGGTCATTGCTCGCCACGCTGGCATCGGGCGTGAACGTTCCCGGCTTGGTGCCGCTGGTGTGGTCTTCGCCGAGTGACATGATCATGAATCTTGGCAGCACGCCGGTTTGCTCGGCCTTTTGCAAATCTTCAATCCAGCCCTGCACCCGGTTCATGTCGCGACCAGCCGACCAGGTGCCGCGGTTGACGGACGGCACGCGCTTGGCGCCTTCGCCATAATTCTTGAAGCTCAGGCCATGGCGCTTGCAAAGGTCCCAAAGGTAGCCCGCGGACGGCACTTCCATTTCATCGTTGCCCGGCAGCTTGCCGTGCTTGGAATAGGAAAGAATCCACGAGCGCTGATTGTAATCGGTGGCCATCGCGGCATCGCACCAACTGTGGCCGTCAACACTCACCTCGCTGTTGCAATAAAGATTGTCCAGCAGCACATAATCCCGCGCGAGCTGGTGGTGGTTGGGCGTGACACTTTCGCCGTACATCACCAGGTTCGAATCACCGTTGCCCGCGGGCTTGCCTTGGGCATCGCGGAAGTCGCCAAACACCTGGTCGTACGTGCGGTTTTCCTTGATGATGTAGAGCACGTATTTGATCGGACAAGCCTCGCCGACCTTGGCCGGGATCACCGAATCGCTGGCGATGGGAGCTGTTTGAAACTGCTCCGGCGTGTAAGGCGAATTCTGGCGGACCTGCTTCGTGTAGGCGGCCATCTGCGCGTTGTCCGGCCGCCGGATGAAAGAAATGGAGCCGTCAAAAGTCCGGCCGATGTAATCGAACGCCGGCGGTTTGTGCAAATGGCGGGCATCGGAAGTGATGGCGGGAAAATTGGCGCGCGAAGCCAGCCCCTTGCCATTGGCAACGAAAAGAGTCTGGCTGTCCGGGCTGACCGCAACCGCGCTCGGATACCAGCCGACCGGGACGAAGCCTTCGACCACGGAAACCGATTCGCCATCTTCGCGCGCTTTTTCGGAAGTTGAATTGGAAATGTCCACCACCGCCACGCTGTTGTTGTCAGCGTTGGCGACAAACAACGTCTTGCCATCGGGCGAAACCGCCACGCCATCCGGCGTGCTTCCCTCCGGCGACTCTGGATAAAGCGACGTCGAGATGATTTCCCGCGTCCTTTCGGGAGGACGGCGGGACGGACTGGCCGCGTCCTCAGACCGTTCCAACGCCCGCGTCTGGATCACATGCACGGTGTTGTCACCCGAGCAGGCGACAAACAGCCGGCCATCGGGCGACAAGGCCATGTCATTGGGCCGCAGGCCGACCGCGATATCGCGGACATGCCGCGCCTTCTCAGTATCCACAACGCTCACGCTCCGGCTGCCCCAATCGCTCACATACAAATGCCGGCGATCCGCCCCCAAGACGCACGTGTGCGGATGCTGACCCACCGGGATGGTCGTTTCGAGCGCGAGCGTTTTTGGATTGAGCACCCAGATTTCATGATTGGCCTCGTTGCAAACGTATAACTTCCCCGTGCCGGGATGAACTGCGATGCCTGCCAGAAAAACCTCAGTCGCCTCTTGGGATGGCGACACCGAGCGGTCCAACTTTGCTTCTCCATTTGTCCAATTGAACGCATGAATTTGCCCTGAATCTCCACCCGAAACAAAGCATTGCTTGCCATCGCTGCTGAAAGCCAGGCCGTTCCAGCTCTCCTCCAATGGAATAAACTGCGTCTCCTTCCGCGTGGCAATGTCAATCACCGTCAAGCCGTGCCGGTTGAATCCGCCGTGGGCGGCGAACAGGTGATTGCCATCCGGCGCCACCACCATCTTGAGTGCGAGGTCGCTCGTCGGCACATGCTCGCCCGCCGGAGTCACTCCCCAGCCGTTGAACAGAAGGTTTTTGTCCGGATGCAACCCCTGTCTCGCGCGGAGTTCCGCTCCATTGACGTCTTCATCCGCCTGGCGGACAGGCGAAGCTGCCATGACAGGCTTGATGCCAACCACGAGGACGAGGATTACCGCAACCAAAAGCCAAAAAGGAAGGAGCCGCTTCGCGCATTTCATATTGCCTCACGTTACGCCGACTCGTCCGGGAGAGAAATTAAAAAAATCTTGAATCCATGTGACAATCAGGTGACCAAAAGCAACCCGCCAACTCGCTTATTTCTCCCGCACCGCCGCGCACACCATCTCGAGCACGCGGCGGATGCCATCATCGCCGCCCAGGCTGCCTTCGTTGAACGGCGTGCGCGCAATGGGCTTCCAATCGTCACGCGAAAGGTCCGGTTCCGGCTGCGGCAAACCGGTCAAAGCCGGTTCGTATTGGCCATTGTTGCCGCCCATTTTGTAAATCACGATGTCCAGCGAAGGCACGATAATGATTGCGAACCCGCCCGCGCCCGATTTCCAAAATGCATCGCGTGGCGCGCCGGCCACGTGGCCGTCGGAATTATTTTCAAATTGCAACGTAAAGGGACAATGCGGATTGAACGGCGACATCTGGTTGCAGCGCGCGATGTAATCGGCTGGCACCAACTGTTTCCCCGCCCACTTGCCCTGGTGCAACAGGCAATAGCCAAAGCGCAATGCATCGGTCGCGTGAACCGCGATGCTCCCCGCGCCGTTGGCATGCGGCATCATGAAATCGCCCCGGTGCAGGCAATATCCCCACGCGCCCCAGCCCATCGGATCACCCAGCCGCGCCTTGATGAAATCCTGCAATTCCATGCCCGTCACGCGGCGCAACACCATCGAGGCAATGTGCGGCTCCGGCGAAGAATAGGAATAACCTGCGCCCGCATTCGTCCACATGGCGCACCGCAACGAAGATTGGTCGAGGTCGCGGATGTTCTGGCCCGGCACCGCCTTGAGCGGAAACGCCCGCCCCATCACCACCGCCGTCGGTGCGCCGCCTTCACCCGTATAACCGGCGGACATGCTCAACAATTGGCCGAGCGTGATGTCCGCCCGGCGCGCATCATCCAGCTTGCCATCCGTGCCGAACGCTTCCGGCAGAAATTTTTCCGTGAACACCTTCGTCTCCAATCCCTCGGGAATCTTGTCCCGAAACTCCTGCAACATGATCCCGCAGGCGATGCTCGTGTAAGCCTTGCCCGTCGAAGCCATGTCCGGATTCACATTCCGGCTCGCGCGGCCGAAATACTTTTCAAACACCAGATACCCGTTCCGCACCACCAGCAACCCGCCATTCTGCGTGCAACGCTCCGTAAACGTCCAAGCCTGCTCCAGCTTCGGCAAATCCATCCCCGCCTTCTCGCGCACCTGCGCCGCATCCGCCGCCACCCGCCACCCTCCCGCGCTGTCCGGCGGCGGGAAATAATCGGCGGCCAAAACCGAACAAGTTGAAACCCCAAGCAAAAGAACCGCCGGAAGCATCCAGCGAAGCGAACCGATGGTGAAATTCATGCCGCCAAGGTCACAGTTGAAATCCGCGGAATCAAGATTTTTGTTGAAAAGGTGAGGCGACTTTGAAGTCTCCTTAAGAAAAGATACGCACGGATATTTCAATGGAGCGGGTGAAGGGAATCGAACCCTCGTGATTATTACCAACTTGCAGGTTTAATCAGTTCATGGCAATCGCCGGACGATTGCGTCCGAAGCCAGTCGCCTGCTCGAACATCTGCGCCATTTGGAGGAGTTCAAAATCGGCGCGATACCGACCCACGATTTGAATCCCAACAGGGAGGCCGTCGGACGTGAACCCCGCCGGCATGGAGACGCTCGGGCAGGCCGTGGTTGTGATCCAATACGCCGATTTCATCCAGGCGATATAGTGCTCCATTTTAACCCCGGCGATTTCCTTTGGCCAGTCAAGCTTCGCGTCAAAGGGCGGCACTTGATTCACGGCGCAAATCACGAATTCGTATTTCTGCTGAAAGGTGCGCATCCGCTCCATGACCTGGTATTGAATCGTCATGGCTTTGGTCAGATCGGCCACGCTCAACCTCGCGCCCGCTTCAATCTCGTCAATGGCCTCAGGCTTCATTTCTCCACGATGGTCCGCCAAGAGCGAACCATAGTTGCTCCAACTGCGCCAGGCGCGCAGCGTGAGGAAGGCCTCATCCGCCCCACCAAGATCCGGGTGGGCAGCTTCGACGATGCAGCCAAGTCGCTCGAACGACGCGTGCTGTTTTTCCAGGACAGAGCGCACCTCCGGGTGCAGCGGCAGCCCGCCAAGGTCGGGGCACCAGGCGACCCGCACGTCTTTCAGGCTTCGTTCGAGCGACTTGGTGAACACACCGGGATCCGACGGATAACACGCGGGATCGCGCGCGTCCTGCCCGGCCATAACCGTCAGCAATAATGCAATGTCCCCGACGGTGCGCGCCAAAGGCCCTTTGACGGCCAGGTTACCGAAAGGTATTGCCGACGGCGCCATTGGGATTAATCCTACAGTCGGCCGGAACCCGACTACATTGTTGAAATTGCCTGGATTCCTCAAGGATCCCCCGAGATCGCTGCCATTGGCGATCGGCAGCATACCCGCAGCCAGAGCCGAAGCTGCTCCGCCACTTGATCCGCCGGCGGATTTGCTCAAATCGTAGGAATTGACAGTGGTGCCATAGACTTTGTTGTAGGTGTGTGAACCCATTCCAAATTCGGGAACATTTGTCTTTCCAATCGGCAGGGCGCCGGCGTTGCGCAGACGCTCGACGACCACCGAGTCGGCCTTCGGCATGTTATTCCGGAAGATTGGAGAACCGAGCGTGAACGGAAAACCGACAGCCGGTTCGATGTCCTTGAATGCAATGGGCAAACCATGTAGTGGGCCGAGCGGCTCGCCGTAAGCCTGCTTGCGGTCGGCTGAGTCCGCCAAGGCCAGGCATTGATCGTCGCCCAGTTTGGCGACGATGGCGTTAAGCTTCGGATTGAGCTTGGCGATTTGCCGCAGATGCGCAGTCATGACCTCGCGCGCAGAGAGCTGGCGGCTGCGAATCAACTGCGCGAGTTCGCGTGCGCTTGTGAAACACAGATCGTCGGGGGAAGGAACCGTGGCAGGCGATGCCGCCATGTTGGGCGTG
>JAQGPB010000074.1 GCA_028293265.1 Pedosphaera sp.
GGCAGGTTGATGTCCATCAGGACCACCTCCGGCTTCTGGCGGGGGATCTCCTTCAACGCCTCCTCCGCCGACCCGTACGCGCCCAGGCAACTGAAGCCCGGCGCGCCACGCAAATAGTTGAACACGCTGTCGCGCAGTTCCAAGTCATCCTCAACAATACAAACGGTGATATCCACTATGGCTGCTTTTCTTTTGGGAGAGCTTACGCCGGACCAGACCCGGCGGCAACTACATGAATGGGTAATAGGCGAGGACATGCTCGACTCAGCTTTCCAGCCTCTCTTAGAGCAAAACCGTGAAGACAATCCGCGTCCCCTGCCCCGCGCTGCTTTCGACCTCGCACCGCCCGCCAATGGCCGCCAGCCGCTGCTGCATGTTCGTCAAACCGCTGCCGACGCGCATTGATCTGGGCGTCCCCGTCGCTCCCGGACCAGGTTCCCGTTGAAACCCGCGGCCATTGTCGGCAATCACCACCTCAAATTTGTCCGGCTGAACGGAGATTTGCATCACCACATTCGTCGCGCCGGCGTGTTTGAGCACGTTGTTCATCGCTTCCTTGGCCGCCAGCAGGATGTTGTGCCGGACGTCAGTCCCCAGGCGGCAGGCCGGCAATTCATGGGGAATTTTGAACTGGCAGGAGGCGGGACTGTTCTCAAAAAACTCGGTTGCATTCCGGCAGAGATAAGTCGCCAGGTGTTCAAGGGTGTCGTTGGCCGGATTCACCGCCCAGACGATTTCATCCAGCGCGCGGATCACCTCGCGCGCGGTCTCGGACATCTTGTCAATTTGCGAGCCGGCCTCCTCGGGCTGCAAAAGCTTCCGTTTGGCCATCGCGCCGAGGAAGGAAATCTTGGTGAGCTTGGCGCCAATTTCATCGTGCATGTCGCGCGCGATGCGGATGCGTTCTTCCTCGACGGCATTTTGTTTTTCCAACCGCTGGAGTTCCTGTTCCATGTTTCGCCGCGTGGTGTAACGGACGGTGCCGCCCGCCACTGCCACCGCGAACAGCGCCCCCGAGGTCACGAACCACCAAGTCTGCCAGAAATGCGGCAGCAGCACCAGGGCCACCGAGGCGCCAGCCTCGTTCCAGACGCCATCATTGTTGCAGGCCTTGACGCGGAACCGGTAGTTGCCGGGGGCCAGATTATTGTAATACGCCACCCGCCGCGTCACTTCCGTCCATTCCAAATCAGCGCCCTCAAGCTTGTATCTGAAACACGCCTTTTCCGGCGCTTGAAAAGTCAGCGCCGTGTAATGAAATTCCAGGTCACCGCGCCCGGGAGAAATGCGCAGTTTGGGCTCGGCAATCGCCGGGGGCGCACCCGTTCCGGCCTTGAAAGCAACCGGCTTTTTATCGGCCAGGACTTCCTCCACCAAGACTGGCGGCGGCCGTTCATTCGAACCCAGCTCGAGATTGGGATCGGTCACGACCACTCCCTTGGCCGTCGCAAACCAGAGCCGGCCATCGCGGCCTTTCCAACCGGCCGGCTTGGCCACGCCATTGCATTGCACGCTCTCCATTCCGTCCGCCTTGCCATAGGCAATGCTGGTAATCTTCTCACATTTCCGCCGGTCCAGGTCGTCGAGGTTCTGCTTGCTGACGCGAAAAATCCCCCTGGAGCAGCTCAGCCACAAACAGCGGTGGTCATCCTCGAGAATTTCAAATACATCTTCGCTGAACAGGCCTTGCTTCACGCTGTAGGTCGTCAACCGGCCATCCCGATAACGGCTTAGTCCGCTGCTCCCGGTGCCGATCCAGAGATTTCCTTCATGATCTTCATAGAGCGATGTTATCAGGCCGTGCAGTTGGTTCTCCTTATCGCTCCAGTTGAAAAAATTTCCGTCCTTGCGGCAATACAGGCCGTCCTGGGTTCCCACCCAAAGGCTGCCCGCGTGATCTTCCGTCAGGCACCGGATGACGCTGTCCGGGAGAAATTTTTGGTGCTGGTCCCAGAGCACCAGGCCGGGACTGGCGCCGAACCAGAGGTTTCCCTCGCGATCCCGATAGATCACCCGGATCACGCGGTCTATCAGGGATTGCTCCGGACTCCAGACCCGGCTGAACGTTCCTTCATTAAAACGGAAAGTCCCGCCCTCATAATCGGTGCCAACCAGGAGGCTGCCGTCGCGATCTTCAAACAGCGCCAAAATCAAATCGGTGCTCAGGCCATGCGTCGGCTGGTTCTCCCAATTGTAATTGAACACGCCACCGTCATTCAACCGGCTCAAGCCCCCCCCCAGGTCCCGAGCCAGATGTTTCCCTTCCGGTCTTCGAGCACGGACATGACGTTGTTATGAGCGAGGCTGTCCTGCCTGGTAAAACTGGTGAACTGCTTGGCTCTCAATTCAAACAAGCCATCGCGAGCCCCGATCCAGATATCGCCTTCCTCGTCCTCGCTGATCGCGTTCACCCGGTCGTAATACGTGCCCAGACTGTCCTTCTCGGTCACCAATTTTTCCCCGACGACCCGGCTCAATCCGCCGTACGTGCCAATCCAAAGCTCTCCCCGCCGATCTTCATAAAGAAAACCGACGTTGTTGTCCGCCAAGCCGTCCAGGTGCGTAAACAATGTGAATTGGCCATCCTGCAAGCGGCCCAAACCGCTCGTGAGCGCGAACCAAAGCGTCCCGTGCCGGTCCTTCAAGACCATCCTCACGGCCTTTTCGCTCACGCCATTGCGGGTCGTTATCACACCGTTCTCCAAAATATTCACCCCGAACCCGGTGCCGATCCAAAGCCGGTCCCCGTCCTCACAAAGCGAGCGCACGACGTTATCACCCAAACCATCCTGCTTGGTGAAACGCTTCCAAGTGCCGTTCTGCTCGTGGAACAATCCGCCCAGGGTCCCGACCCACAACGAACCGTCCTTGCTTTGGAAAATGGTCTTGATGTTGTTGCCCCGCGGATCATCGCTCAAGGTGTAGGATGAAAAGGTGCCGTCCTTCAACCGCGCCAATCCGCCGCCGGCGGTGCCGATCCACAGGCTGCCGTCGCGGCCCTGCAACAGCGCGGTGATGGAGGAATTTTTCAGCCCAGGCGTGTTTTGCGCGTCAAACACCTTGAACTGGATGCCGTCGAATCGCGCGAGTCCGCGTTGCGTTCCCAACCACAGATAGCCTTCCTTCGATTGGGTGAGGGTTTCCACGGAGTTTTGCGGCAGCCCTTCATCCATCTGCCATGTCCGCGAGTGGTATTGAATGGTCGTGTTCGTCGCAGCGGAAACCGGGGCGGAAGCAAAGGCCGTCGCACCTGATTGCAATCGGCAAATCAACATGAGCGCCCAAACCAGCCGAAACATGTCGGCAGATGGATCATGATCGGCGAGCTTCATGCTGGGAGCATCTATCCAGTTTTTCACGCCGAAAGGAAGCCGGAAATTTCCAAACCTCAGTTCACAACGCTGGCATCCGGGCATGAATATTGGCAACTCAAGCTTTGACCCGTTCCGGTCTGGTTCAATAAGCTGGCCCTGCAATGAACAAAGCATCGTTGGTAAAACAGATTGTTGCCAGCTTGACCGAGCACCTTGGCGTCTTGGAAAAAGCCGCCCGCGCCTCGCACGCGGAAGCGACCCATGAGAGCAGCAAAGCCGAGAACAAATATGACACGCGCGGATTGGAGGCCGCCTATCTCGCCGGCGGACAGGCCCGGCAGGTCCGGGAGATAGTCGAGGCCATCAAGCTTTACGAAACCATGACGGCAAAAAATTTCACGCCCGATGAACCGATAGATTTGACGGCCTTGGTGCAGCTCGACATGGACGGCGCGCGCTCGACTTATTTTATCGGCCCCAAAAGCGGCGGTTTGGAAATCATGCACCAGCGCCTGGAAATCATGGTCATCACGCCCCAATCCCCATTGGGACAAAACTTGATGGGCAAAAAATCGGGCGACCGGTGGACGGCCAAGGTCGGCGGCTCTTCCATAAATTATCATATCGTATCGGTGCTGTAATTTGCCCTTGCGGTGTTACGTTTGAATTCCACCATGTTGATTGACGCCCGCCGGGCTTTGAATGATTGTCTCCGCATGTCTGGACGAACCGGTGTTCGCATTTCCATCTGGCTGCTGCTCGCGGCGGTGATTTTTCCCGCTTTGGCGGAGGAGCCGTTTACGTTTGATGACACTCCCGGACAGTTGCCGAAGACAGTCGTGCCGCATCATTATGCGCTTCGACTTGAGCCCGATTTTGAAAAATTCACCACGCGCGGCTCAGTGCTCATTGACATCGAGGTGCGCAAGCCGGTGAAGGAAATTTTACTGAATGCGTTGGAGATAAAATTCACCAAGGCAACGCTCCTGGGCCAGCGGGAAATCGCGCTCAAAGTGAAGATAAATGACGATAAACAGTCGGTGCGCCTGAAACTTCCCCATGAACTTGCGCCGGGAAATTATCAGCTCGCCCTGGAATTCGCCGGGCAGATTGGCGAACAGGCCCAAGGGCTTTTTTACGTCAAATATTCCACACCCTCGGGCAAAAAAGTGATGCTCGGCACGCAGATGGAACCGACCGATGCGCGGCGGATGTTTCCCTGCTGGGACGAGCCGGTTTTTCGCGCCACGTTCGACCTCACCGTCTCGCTGCCGGAAAAATTGTCGGCGATCTCCAACATGCCCGCCGAACGCGAAACCCGGCTCGCGGACGGGCAGAAGGAAATCAAATTCGCGCGCACTCCGCCGATGGCGAGTTACCTGGTCTTGCTGGTGGCGGGAGAATTTTCGGAATTGCGCGATGAGGTGGACGGCGTGAAAATCCGCGTCGTCACCACCGAAGGCAAACAGGAGCAGGGACGTTATGCGCTGGAGGCGACCAAAAAATTGCTGGCTTATTATGACGATTATTTCGGCATAATATATCCGCTGCCCAAGCTGGATCAGATCGCGATTCCCGGCGGCTTCAACGGGGCGATGGAGAATTGGGGCGGCATCACTTACAACGAGAGTGTTTTGCTTTTTGATCCCAAGACCAGTTCGCAGCAGACGCAGCGGGATGTCTTTGTCACCGTGGCGCACGAGATGGCGCATCAATGGTTCGGCGATCTCGTCACCACCGCGTGGTGGGACAACCTCTGGCTCAATGAGGGTTTCGCCACCTGGATGGAAACCAAGGTCACCGATCATTTCAATCCCGAATGGGAGATGTGGCTGACCGCCAGTTCCGAAAAATCCGCCGTCATGAGCAGCGATGCCCACCGGCCCACCCATGCCATTCAGCAACCCGTCCGCAATGAAAGTGAAGCCGACGACGCGTTCGATGGCATCACCTACCAGAAAGGCGGCGCTTTTCTGCGGATGCTGGAGGATTACCTGGGCGAGGCGGTATTTCGACAGGGCATTCACAATTATCTCTCCGCGCACCTTTATTCCAGCGCCACGACGGCGGATCTTTGGGTCGCGCTGGAGCAGGTTTCGGGCAAACCGATTCGCGCGATTTCCGCCGGTTGGACGCAGCAGCCCGGCGTGCCGGTGGTGCAACTAGAAACTCTTTGCACGGATGGCAAGCTGGCTGTCTCTTTGAAACAGGAGCGGCTGACAGTGCCACATTCCGAAGCCGGGCAAATGCAATGGAAAATCCCGGTGACGCTCTTGGACGCCGCGCATTCCAATCAAGTGACCCAGTTGTTGCTGAAGGACAAGTCGGCCTCGCAAACTTTCCCCGATTGCGCCGCCATCCTCAAGGCCAACGCCGGCGACATGGGTTATTATCGCGTCCAGTATGCGCCGCCGGTCTTTGAAAAACTTCGTCTGGCTGTTCACGGGCTTCCCGTCGCCGACCGGCTCAACCTGCTCAATGATAGCTGGGCGATGGTGGAAGCCGGCCGCGATGCCGCCACGAATTATCTCGCGCTCGCAGAGTCCCTGCGCGACGAAAAAACCGCCGCCCTCTGGGACGAAATTCTCGGCACGCTCAATTTGATTGACGACCTGGAACAAAAACAGCCGGGACACGCCGCATTTCAAAAATACGCGTGCCGTTTGCTGCAACCGCAATTCCAGCGGCTGGGCTGGGAGCGAATTTCGAACGAACCCGTCAACGATGCGCTGCTGCGAACCAAAATCATCGCCGCCTCGGGACATTTCGGAGACCAGGCGGTCATCGCGGAAGCCAAGGCGCGTTTCGCAAACTTTCTCGCCCAGCCCGGCACGCTGTCGCCTGATTTGCGCCCGGCGGTGTTGAACATCGCCGGCCGTTTCAGCGACCAAACAATTT
>JAQGPB010000082.1 GCA_028293265.1 Pedosphaera sp.
GTTTTCCGTTTCCATCCGGTTGCGGCCGGCGATGGGAATTCCCACCAGTATGTCCTCCTGCCCGGAATAACGCCACAGCAGCGTCTTGAAGGCCGCCAGCAAAGTCATGAACAGCGTGGCCCGCTCGCGCTGGCTCACTTTTTTCAGCGCCTCCATCAGCTCGTGGCGAAGCGGGCGCGCCTGGATTGCTCCCGCAAACGTCGGGGTCGCGGGACGGGGCCGGTCCAGCGGCAGATCAAGGGATTCCTTTGCCCCCGCCAGCCGCTGCTTCCAATACGCCAGATGTTTTTGCAATGTTTCGCCCTGCAGCCAGTCGCGCTGCCAGGCGGCAAAATCGGCATACTGAATGGGCAACTCCGGCAACACCGGTTCGCGGCCGACGCTGAACGCTTTATAACCCGCCGCCAGTTCACGAAAAAGAACTCCCGCCGACCACGCATCCGTCGCAATGTGATGAATCGTCACCATCAAGATGTGCTCGTCGGGGGCCAGCTTCAGCAACCAACCTCGCAACATCGGATCTTTCGCCAGGTTGAAGGGCCGCTGGGCCTCGGCTGCCACCAATCGTTGCGCTTCGGCTTCTCGCAACGCATCCGCCATCGCGCTCAAATCCGTCATCGGCAGTTCCACCTCCGCCCGGTCGGAAATTACCTGCGTCGGATTGCCCTCAACTGCCACAAAACTCGTCCGCAATACTTCATGCCGGACGACGCTGAACGACAAGGAGTAACGCAACGCATCCAGGTCGAGCGGCCCTTTGATGCGCAACGCCACCGGAAAATTATACAGCGGACTTTGTGGATATAATTGGTCCAGAAACCAAAGGCGCTCCTGCGCGAAAGAAAGCGGCACATGCTCCGGCTGCGCCTGCCGGGGAATAAATTGAGCTGCATCGCCCGCGGATGATTCCGGTGGATGCTCTTTCGTGGCGTTGGCCGCCGCTTCCGGTAGATCGGAGCGCCGGCCGATAGTTCTGTTGTCCGCAGGCATGGTGGTGGAATGCTTGACCAACGCCCAACAATATAGGCGGTTGGCCGAAGTCGTTAGTAGGTGATAACCGCCCCTTTGGGCAGCAACAGACCCCACGGAAGAATTTCTCAATTTGCAATCGGTAATTTGCAAACCACGCCGGGAGCCGGATCGTAAATCATGCATTATTTGGGTTCATCACCCCATAGGTGACGCGGAGTTTTGGCTTTAATTTCCCATCCTGAAAACCCGCCTGAGCCCAGAGCAGAAAAAACAGGGAAGACGCCATGTGCGTCCGGGGAAAACACGTCGCAAGAACGAAAAAATTCTGGAGCACAAGGCCGACGACGCGCAGATGGTGCGCTTGAACGCCGAACTGGAGCAACGCGTCCGCGAGCGGACCGCCCAACTGGAGGCGGCGAACCAGGAACTCGAGGCGTTCAGCTATTCCGTTTCCCATGATCTGCGCGCCCCGTTGCGGCATATAGACGGGTTTATCGAGATATTGCAAATTAACGCGGCGGGGCAGTTGGACGAGGAAAACCGCGATCATCTGCGCACCATCGCGCAGGCTGCCCGCCAGATGGGCGCATTGATTGACAACCTGCTTGCGTTCGCCCAGCTTTCCCGCACCCGCCTGAACACGAGAAAAATCAATCTCGCCAACCTGGTTCATGATACCGTGCGCGGCTTGAAGCACGACACCGAGGGCCGCCGGGTCGAATGGGTCATTCACGATCTGCCTGAAGTGTCAGCCGATCCGAACCTCTTGCGCCTCGCGCTGGCCAATCTGCTCGCCAATGCCCTGAAATATACCCGCACCCGCGACCGCGCGCGCATCGAAATCGGCGCCACCAATGCGCGCACGGAGGTGGTTGTTTTTGTCCGCGACAACGGCGTGGGTTTTGACCTGCGCCATGCGCACAAGTTGTTCGGCGTGTTTCAACGCCTCCATCGGGCAAACGAATTTGAAGGCACCGGCGTCGGCCTGGCGAACGTCCGCCGCATCATTCATCGCCATGGCGGGCGCACCTGGGCCGAGGGTGAAATCAATCGCGGAGCCACTTTTTATTTCTCCCTGCCCAAAACCTCAAAACGCGATGCATAAGTTCGGCGAAAAAAGGTATGCAAGCCGCTCTGTCAAACGTCCCCACTTGCAAAAATCCGCAACGCGGCTATCCTTGGCTATCCAGTTGGCTGGCGGCGCGTGCGACTGGCACTCAGAAGCTGTTCCCGCCCTTTTTCAATTTCGTTGGCAAAAATTAGTTTGCGATTTGCAAATGGCTGCCGGCATCGGCGCATGAAGAAACCAATCCGGATTTTGATGGTGGAAGACGATTCCGTGGACGCGGAGCTGATCAAGCACGCCTTGCGCAAGGACGGCCTGCATTTCACTCTTGAGCGCGTCGAAACGGCCGATGCCTATCGCCAAGCGTTGGAACACCGGCCGCCGGACGTGATTCTTTCGGACTATGCCCTGCCTTCCTTTGACGGCTACACCGCGCTGGCCATCGCCCAGCAGCGGCATCCGTATGTGCCGTTCATTTTTGTCACCGGCACCATGGGCGAGGAGGTCGCCATCGAAACGCTCAAGAACGGCGCCACCGATTACGTGCTTAAGCTCCGCTTGTCACGGTTGGCGCCCGCCGTCCATCGCGCCCTGCGCGAAACCCGCGACCGCGCCGACCGCAAGCGCGCGCTGGAACAATTGCGCCAGTCCCATGAACAATTGCGCGCCCTCTCTGTCTATCTGCAGCACGTCCGCGAAGAGGAGCGCTCGCGCATCTCGCGCGCCGTGCATGACGAGTTGGGACAGGCGCTGACTGGCTTGAAAATTGATCTCTCCTGGCTGGGCAACCAGCTCCCCCGCCGTCTCGAACGGCTCGTGGACAAAACCCGGGAAATGACCTCGCACATTGACGAGACGATCAAAACCGTCCGTCGCATCGCCACCGAATTGCGCCCCGGAATTCTTGACCACCTCGGTCTGGCGGCGGCGATCGAATGGCAGGCCAACGAATTTCAAATCCGCACCGGCATCCAGTGCAAGGTCGGCAATTCGCTGCGCCGCACGATCCTGGACGAGGAAATCAACACCGTTTTTTTCCGTATTTTTCAGGAAACCCTTACCAACATCATCCGCCACGCCAATGCCACCCGCGTGGAAGTGCAACTGGCCGAAGACTGCAACCGCCTCACGCTGGTGGTAAAAGACAACGGCCAGGGCATCACCCGAGAACAAATCTCCAATGTCCGGTCCATCGGCCTCCTGGGAATGCGCGAACGTGCGGCGTTGCTGGGCGGCGAAGTCAATATCCGCGGCACACCCCGGCGCGGCACCCAGATAACGGTGTCCATTCCGTTCGGCATTCCTCCCCGGATCAAT
>JAQGPB010000090.1 GCA_028293265.1 Pedosphaera sp.
TCAACAAGGGCCGGATACAACTCTTTCAGAGTTGCGGATTTCAACCCAGCCCACCCAGGGTAGCCGTACCTCGCAACCCTGGGCTGAATGCTGCAATCCCTTCGGGATAGAAAAACTATCCGTCGCCAAATGAGCTTCACCCCTGCCCAATTACAAGCCATCGCCGCGCGCGGGAATGTGCTTGTGGTCGCCGGCGCAGGCACGGGCAAGACCAGTACATTGGTCGAGCGTTGCCTGAGTTGTCTGCTTGACGCGAAGCACCCGGCCTCGTTGGAGGAAATTCTGATGGTGACGTTCACCGAGGCCGCCGCCGCGGAAATGCGCCAGCGCATCCGTGCGCGCCTCGAACAGGAAATGGCCGGTCGCGCTGATGACCTCCGCTGGTCCGAGCAATTGGCGTTGTTCGACACGGCGCACATCGGCACGTTGCACAGCTTTTGTCTGCAACTGGTACGGCAGCACTTTTATGAATTGGAACTGGACCCTCAATTGACCGTGCTGCCGGAGGAAGAAGCCAAATTGCTGGCCGACGAAACTTTGGAAACCATTTTCCAGGCGCATTACGAGGGCAAGACCGCCGCGGCCATCCCGGTGCAGCAATTGATCCAGGCGCAGGGACGCGGCACGGACCAGCCAATCCGCGCGCTGGCCCTGAAGTTGCATCATTATACGCAAACGTTGCGCGATCCGTCCGGATGGTTCGAGGGACAACTGGCGATATTTCAGTCCAGCGAACCGGTGACGTGGCAGAAGTGGCTCGCCCAGGGAGTGGGCGAATGGCGCAATCGCTGGTTGCCCGCATTGCAAGGCGAGCCGCCGGAAAATAAAAAGGCGGCCGAGTGCGCGGCCATTTTGAAGGAATTGCCGGAACCGCCCACCTCGCAGCAATGCGGCGCTGCCCTGGAACAGGTCTGCCTTGCGGATGGAAACTGGCCGAAAGGAAAAACCACCGCCTGGCGCAAGCCATTGGAGGATTTTTTCGCGGAGGCGTCGTTCCTGCGCTCGCTCGCGCGCACTGATGGCGCGGTCGATCCATTGGCGCAAGATTGGAACTGGGTGCGCGCACAGATGACGACACTGCTGGAATTGGCGCGGGAATTTACAGCGGCGTTCAGCAAAACCAAACGTGAACTGGGCGTGGTGGATTTCCATGACCTCGAACAGCACGCGCTGGAATTGCTATGGGACCGCGCCACTGGACAACCGACCACGACGGCACAACAGTGGCGCAAAAAGTTGCGCTATGTTTTCGTGGACGAATACCAGGACATCAACGACGCGCAGGACGCGATCCTGAAGGCGCTCAGTCGCGAAGATGAAAATGCGAACCGTTTTCTCGTGGGCGATGTGAAGCAGAGCATCTACCGGTTTCGGCTCGCCGACCCGCGCATTTTCCAACATTACATTGACACTTGGGGCGGCGAGGCGGGCAAGGCGATTCCGTTGGTGGACAATTTTCGCAGCCGCGAGGCGATTTTAAATTTCATCAATCCGCTCTTCGGCGCGCTGATGCGGCGCGAGATTGGCGGCGTTCCGTATGGCGACGAGGCACAATTGCGCTTCGGCGATCCCGATGCCCGCGCCGCGCTCAGCCTGGCGCGTGATGCTAAGCCGCGCGTGGAATTGCATTTGCGGTTGAAAGGCGCTGGCGAAACCGGCGCGACGGAGGACGACACGGAATCCGCGCGGGCATGGACCGAGGTGATGAATCTCGAAGAAGCCGCGAAGGAAGCGCGCTTGACGGCTTTGCGTCTGCGCGAGTTGAAGGCCGGCGGTCACGAAATTTGGGACGAAGCAGCCAAGGCCATGCGGCCCATGAAATGGGGCGACATGGCGGTGCTGATGCGTTCGCCGTCCGGCAAGGTCGAGAGTTTTGCGCGCGAATTCACGCGGCTCGGCGTGCCATTGACGGTGGCGCGCGGCGGATTTTACGAGAGCATGGAAATCACCGACCTGCTCAGCCTCCTGCAATTGCTCGACAATCCGTTGCAGGATTTGCCGGTGCTGGCGGTGCTGCATTCGCCGCTGGTGGGAATGTCGCTAGACGAACTCGCGGCCATCCGGCTGCTGTTGCCCAAGGGCCATTGCTGGGCGGCACTGCAACGTTTTCATGAAACCAGCCATGAGTATCTTGGCTGGGCCAAGGCAGACCGGTTTCTGAAAAACTTCAAGGCCTGGCGGCGGCTGGCGCGGCAGGTTTCGCTTTCGCGCTGCCTGGAAGCGGTGTTGGGCGAAACCCATTATGCGGCCTGGCTGCTGACCCAGCCGCGCGGCGAGCAGCGTCACGCGAACGTCCAGCGTCTGCTCGCGCTGGCACAGCAGTTTGACCAATTCCAGCGGCAGGGATTGTTTCGGTTTCTGCGATTCATTGAAGCGCAACAGGCCGCGGAAACGGAGCCGCAGGTCGCGGCAGTTTCCGGCGAGGACTCGGTGCGCCTGATGAGCATTCATCAGAGCAAAGGGCTGGAATTTCCCGTCGTGGTGGTGGCGGACCTGGGCAAGCCGTTCAATCTCTCCGACCTGCGCGCAGAAATCATCCTCGACGCCGAATATGGAATTTGTCCGCAGATAAAGCCGCCACATACCGGGCGGCGTTATCCGAGCCTGCCGTACTGGCTGGCAAAGCAACATCAACGGGCGCAACTGTTGGGCGAGGAAATGCGGCTGTTATATGTCGCGATGACGCGCGCGCGCGATACGCTCATTTTGACGGGGAATGTGCAGGAACGCAGATTTCAAAAATATTGGAATGGAACCCCGGACTTGAGCACCGCTTCATTGTTGAAGGCGGGCTGTTATCTGGATTGGATCGCGGCTTGGTCGGCGAAGACGCCTGGAAGCGAATTCTCGTCCGCAGCGGGTGCGAACGCTCATCTGCGCTGGACACTTTACGATGACCTGGATCGGCGTTTGCTCGACGAAGAATCGCAGTTTGCCTCCGCTTCCGAACCGGATGAACCGGCGGAAACGCTCGACAAGGCGTCATGGAGGAAACTTCATCAGCGGCTGACGTGGCAATATCCGCACCGCGCCGCCACGGCAGAACCGGCCAAGACTTCAGTGTCGGCGTTGCGTCGGCGATTGGCCGAGGAAACGGAGGCCGTGCCAAAATTCAAAAGCGCAAGTTTCAAATCACAAACGACGAGCCGGACACCTTTGGGAAAATTGTCGGCGACCGAGGTGGGAACCGCGCATCATCTTTTTTTGCAATTGGTATCGCTGGAGCAGGCGGGAACGTTGGCAGGGTTGAAGGCGGAAGCGCGACGGATGGAATTGGAGCAGGCGCTGTCCGCCGAGGAAATTGCGCAGCTTGATTTCAATGCGCTGGCGGAATTTTGGCAGTCGGACATTGGATGCAAAATCCGTGAGCAATCAAAACACGCCCGGCGCGAACTGGCGTTCACGACTCGATTTTCCCCGGAAGAAGTGGCCGGGACGGCAAATA
>JAQGPB010000105.1 GCA_028293265.1 Pedosphaera sp.
GCAAGATGGCGGGACCGCTGCTGGCATAGGCGTCATTCTCGATGGCCCAGACGATGACGTTGTTCGTGCCATTGGCGGAAATGGAGGGCGAGGAACTGCCTTTGTCGCCATACACGGTGCTGCTGAGGCTCGAAGGCGAAGTGGCGATCAAACCATTGGCCACCCGAAACGCCTTCATGTTGTCGTTCATGCCGATGTAGTAAAGCGTGTTGTTGAAAAAGGCCGGCGTCATGTAACTGCCATTTTGTCCGCTGTTGCCGAGCGCGGTCGGAACGGTCTGGACGATCTGGTTGTCGTTCGCCGAATTGAAATGTCCCATGTTGTCGCGATCAATCAGATAAACGCGGCCGCCCTTGCCCGCCGCCGCGAGCAGATGCGGATGATTCGTGGTGCCAACCGAATCCGGCAAAACCAGCGCCGCGCCGGAACCAAGGTCCGAATCGCCGCCGCTCAGGTTGGCTTCATCATGCGGCGAAAAGTAATCCACCATTTTCAGAACGCCGTTGGTGGGCGCAAACTTCAGCACGCTCATCGCAAAACTGTTGCTGCCCGCGATGAAGTTGGTGCCCGTCGCGTCAAAGCTCCCGTTGCCGGTCATCAGGTAGAAATTCCCCGCGGCATCCACCGTGGCGCCGCCGCCGCCCTGCCAAAAACCGCCGAGCCCGCCGTTGGGAGTGCTGTTGAAAACGCTCAACTGCGCGAGATTGGTCGCGTTATAGGCAAAGAGCCAGCCGTGATACGGCGAGTTGTCCCCGTGCGAAGCGAAGGCCAGGTAAATCACACCGTTGAGCAGGGTCAAGGCGGGCCGGCTGTGCTCGCGTTGGGTGTTGAACAGCACGTGCCCCGCGCCGTCGTTGTCCGCGTAACCGTTCTGGCCGGTGCCGGGATAATTGGTGCTGTTGATGATCACCGGGCTGTTGGCCACCGGGCCGCTCGTCCGCTCCGCGCCCGTGGTGATGTCCAGCGCATGCAGCCGGTGCACATACTTGGTGACGCCGCCGGTGACCTCCTTCGTTTTGGCCACCATATAAATTGTTTCCGTCGCGGGATCAATCACCGGCGTGGTCGTGATGCCAACCTCCGGCGTGATGTCCCCGGTGCCGGCGTCCCCGGCGGTAAGAGTCGTCACACCCGCCGCCGCGTTAAGAAAATTGACCTGCCACAGCGGCGTGGTGCCCGAATTGCTATCGGCGTCGAAGGCATAAACACTGTCATGCTCCGTCACGATGTAAACGACGTTGTGAACTCCCTTGCCCGGGATGGTCACGTTCGTCATGACCAACGGCTGGCCATAAACGTAGCCATCCACCGGATAGGAAATCAACAGGCCGAAGGTGTTGGAATTGACATTCGCCGGCGTAAGCAAAGTTTCATTGGTATTCACCCCGTCGCGCACATTGTTGTTGTGATAGGTGAGCACCGCCACCTTCGGCACAACCAGGTTGGTGGCCAGGGTGGTGAAACTGAGCGAAGGCGTGGCCCACGCGATGCCCGCCGCATTGGTTCCCCGCGCGGCAAAAAAATAAGTCGTATTGGAGGAAAGCCCGGAGACCGTGCCGGAAAAAGCGCCCGCTTGCGTGCCCAACGGCAGGCTCTGTCCCCAAGACCCGGCGTTCGTGCCGCCATTGTTCGTGCCATAATAAATGGTGACAATGGGAATATCTCCACCCGTGGAGAGAACCTGGCCGGCGAGCGTGGCGGAATTGGCGAGAATGCCCGAGGCAGGCTGGTTGGTCAGCGCGGCCAGCATGGCGGGAGGATTGGTTTGCGAGCCATAAAAACCGCTGATGGCATAGATGGCCGTCGCGCCGGAACCCGCGGCCTGGCCAAAGGTAAGGCTCACGAGCGGCTTGTTGTTCGCACCCAGCATGGTGGCGAGATTGATCGTCGTCTGATAAAATCGCGGATCAGTCGGTCCGCCGTTCTGCCCGCCGCCCGTCAAATCAATGCGATCCACGCCGAGCAGCGCGACGTTCGCCGTGTTGAAAAACCAATCCGGCGCGTTGAAGTTCGTCACCAAGGTCGAGGCATCACTGAAATTCAAGGTCACCGTGCCTGCGCCGCCGCCACCGCCGGAGTGGGCGAGGATGGCGATGCTGCTGTAAATGGCCGGTGTCACCAGCGTGAGCGTGCCCGATGTGAGGGTGGTGTCAGCGCTGAAGACCAGGGCGTTATTGGTGGTGTAAGGCTGAAACTTAAACACCGTGCCGCCATCCAGGGCGCTGATGAAAGAGCCGGATGCCGGCAGACCGTATGCCGTGCCGGGCAAACCGCTTTGATAAAACGCCGTTCCTTCGCCTGGATTAAGTTCAAGCGCGGTGGCGTAAGGCGGACCCACAGAGTTGCTCTCGACCACTAGATCGCGATTGAACCCGGTCACCGCAATCGGCGTCATGTTCGAAGCCAGCACTCCGCTCACCGCGTAAATGCCGGTGGTGTTCGCAATGGCCTTGCCGAACGTGAGGCTTGCCAGCGGCTTGTTGGTGGCGCCAAGCAGCGCGATGAGATTGAGCGTGGTCTGGTGGAAGCGCGGATTTCCCGCCGGCCCGCCGTCGGTAGCACCGGAGGTCAGATTGATGCGATCGCTTCCCTGCAAGGCGATGTTCGTGGCGTTGTTAAACCAGTTCGGCGCGAAGTAAGCCGTCACAAACGTGGAGCCATCCATGAAATTCAGGGTCAAAGGCCCCGTGAAGTTCGTGCCGGTGCCCGAATTGGCAATGACGGCGATGCTGGCGTAGGTCGCGGGCGACACGAGCGTCAGCGTGCCGTTGGTGATGCCGGTGTCCGGGCCAAGAATGAGCGCGTTGTTGGTCGTATATGGCTGGAACTGAAACACCGTGCTGCCGTCAAGGACGCTGACGAAAGAGTTGGAGGCCGGCAGCCCATTGCTGGTGCCGAGCAAGCCGCTTTGATAATAACACTTGCCTTCGCCCGCATTAAATTCCAGCGCCGCGCCGGCATAAGGCGGACCCGAAGCGGTCTTCTCGATCACCACGTCCCGATTAAAACCGGTGACCGCGATGGGGGTCATGTTCGTGCCCGCGACCAGCCGCTGGCCCGCGAAGCTCAAGCCAAGTGCAATCAGACACAAAACGCGAACCGGCCATGCAGTCAGCGGCGGAGGGCAATGGACTTTCCGGGATGGTTCAATGTAGGTCATAGGAGTGTTTTTCTGAATAGGGCTCTGCCCGCAGCCACGTCGCCGGCAAGCATTGGACACAGGCAGTTTATGAAACAAAACATCTTCACGATCCAGCGCGAACCACCGCCCAAAACGCATCGGGTGCGGTCACGGCAATTGGATTGTTCGACGGCCCGACCATGTCACGTTTCCCGGCAAAAGTAAAGTTCGCAATGCGTGAAACTTGGGTGCCGAAAAAGGTGGCAAGGTTGCCTGACAAACAGTTTGCCGGGCCGGGTTTCCCCATCCCAGGGATGGCATGAGAATAGCCCGGCCGCTTTAGCGCCGGGTCAGGTTGTTGGAGATGGGAAAAGTCCCTCCGGGAATTGGGTTAATTTGAACAAATGCCCAGCCTGCTCGCCCGCTCTTAATTACCCCCGCTTGTCAGTAGCGCCCCTGCATTGAGTTGCCGTCAGCTAAAATCACAAAACCGAAAAAAGTTTGATATTAGCTGTCCTGAATTGGCCGCGTGATTCGTCGCATCATTGAATGCGGGCCCGATGACCGCCGCCGATGTCATTGCGCTGCCCGCCGGAGCCGAACGTGACCAGGCGATTCATGCCTGGTGCGCCTCCGTATGGGAGGTGTTTCATGACCGCCACCCAACGGTGACGGAGCTGTTGCGGAGTTACGGCGAGGCACTTACAGACTGAGGGCATCAGCCAAAAAATGATTCAAAGAAGAAATAACACAATAACATTGGCCGACAACTTCAGGGTCGCGTTGCTCATCATTTACGCAAGCGGTAAAAGCGCGCCGGGCTGCTGGCGGAGTTGGTCACGACATTGTTCGTTCCGTTGATGGCGGGCGCAGGCGACACGGCGCTCCAAGTGTTCGTGCTGAGGTTGGTGTTGGATTCCAGCGTAAAGCCCGTGAAGCCTGTCGGCCACGACAGCACGACATTCGTGTCCGCACTTCGTTGGATGCTCAATCGCGGCTGCGTGTCTGGCAGGATCAAAAACGCATTCCGCACGGATTCCGTGATGCTCTCCGAGCCGTTGGAGTCGCCGCTGCGATGATAACCGCGGGCGCGAATGTAAATGTTCTGTCCGGTCGGGAGGTTCAAACCGGCCAGGGTCCAGTTGCTGCCGGCCGCCGTGCCGTTGCCCAGGCTAGAATAGTTCACATTGTCGGTTGAAGACTCGAAGGTCACGCGTGTGAATTGCACGCTGGAGCCGCTGCGTGTCCAGGTAACGGTGCTTTGCGTCGCCGCCAACTTTTGCAGCGCGGCAGTGTCGTTAACCAAACGGGCGAAGAAATTGGGCGACTGTCCGCCGATGGTGGTGAAATTACCGCCCGCTAAAACCTTGCCGTCCGCTCCCACCGCGATTGACTGGACTTGATTGTTCGCGTTCGGATCCCACGAATCAGCCAATCCAGTGGTGGGATCGAGCCGGGCGATGCGGTTGCGCGTCGCTCCGCCGATGCTGTTCGCTCCATTGAAAAGGCCGCCCGCCAAAATCTTGCCGTCGGCCTGCACCACTACGGTAACGACAGGATCGCTCGCGTTCGGGTCGAACG
>JAQGPB010000121.1 GCA_028293265.1 Pedosphaera sp.
ACCCGCGCCCTACGATCTGCATCTGTCCCAGGATCGCGTCACGGATGAAAACGCCGCGGTAACTTTCCTCGCGCCCGATCATCCCGCGCTGAACACGCCGAACAAAATTACGCAGGCCGATTTCGCAGGCTGGGTTCAAGAACGCGGAATTTATTTTCCAAGCCAGTGGGACGGGCACTTCACCCCAATTCTGGCGTGTGGCGATCCGGGGGAAGCGCCGTTAAAAGGCGGCCTCCTCGTGGCGCAATATGGCCGCGGTTATTTTGTTTACACCGGCCTCGTTTTTTTCCGCCAGCTTCCGGCGGGCGTGCCGGGGGCTTACCGCCTGTTCGCCAATCTGGTTTCACTTGGGAAATGAACCCCCCGCTCGCCGCTGAATCGCCCGTTCCGGAAACCAAGGACACAGGCTTTCCGGGACTCCGCACTTGGCGGGGCGTTTATATTTTTGTTTTCATTTGCTTTGTGTTCTGGGTGGTGTTGCTGTTCGGACTGACCAGGTTTTTTTCATGAACTTGTTCGATTTCGTGATCCTGTTTGGTTCTCTGGTTGGAATTGCCGCATATGGCACCTGGCGGACGCACAACCGCCGCAGCCTCACCACCTACCTGAAAGGAGATCAGGACTTGAGATGGACGGCCATTGGCATTTCAGTCATGGCCACCCAGGCGAGCGCCATCACTTTCATTTCTACTCCGGGCCAGGGTTTTCAGGATGGTCTGGGTTTCGTGCAGAAGTATTTTGGTATGCCGCTGGCGTTGATCATCATCGCCGCAGTTTTTCTGCCGATTTACCGCCGGCTGAATGTCTATACCGCATATGAATATCTGGGCCGGCGTTTCGATTCCAAAACGCGTCTCCTCGGCGCGGCGTTGTTCCTGTTTCAACGCGGGTTGAATGCCGGGATCACGATCTACGCGCCGGCCATCATTCTCTCGACGGTGTTGGGTTGGCGGCTCGATCTGACCATCCTGCTAAGCGGTCTGACGGTCATCATTTACACCGTTGCCGGCGGGAGCCAGGCGGTGGTGCTGACGCAGAAATACCAGTTCGGCATCATCCTTGGCGGAATGGTCGCGGCCTTTGTCATTCTCCTCGTCAAATTGCCGGCCAATTTTACCGACGCGCTCACCATCGCCGGCAGTTTTCACAAAATGCAGGCGGTGGATTTTTCGTTGGATATTCATCGGCGCTATACATTTTGGTCGGGGATATTTGGTGGCATCTTTCTCATGCTGGCGTATTTTGGAACCGACCAGTCCCAGGTGCAGCGCTACATCTCAGGATCGTCCTTGCGCGCGAGCCGGTTGGGGCTGATGTTCAATGCCGTGTTCAAGATACCCATGCAATTTCTCATTCTGCTGCTGGGCGTCCTGATCTTTGTCTTTTATCAGTTCGAGCCTTCGCCGGTTTTTTTTAACGAGGTGGCCTGGCAGAACCAGGCGCGTCAAGGTTCCGGCAAAAAATTTCATGCTTTGGAGCAAAAATTTGCCACAGTCGAAATGGAAAAAGTGCAGACCATCAAGGCTTGGCTCAGTGCCAGGCACGGTGGCGACCCTAAAACCGAGGCGACCGCCCGCGCCCGCGCCATGGGGGCGCACGAACGCAGCGAAGCCGTCCGCTCCGAGGCCCGGGCGGCCTTGCAGGCCGCCGACCCTCGCGCCAAAACCAGCGACGCCGATTACGTCTTCATTACTTTCATCCTCCACTATTTGCCGCATGGTTTGATCGGTCTTTTGATTGCCGCCTTCTTCGCCGCGGCGCTCTCGTCGAAAGCAGCCGAGCTCAATGCTCTGGGTTCAACCACCACGATTGATTTCTACCAGCACATCGTCAAACGCGAGGCAACCGACGCGCATTACGTCACCGCTTCGAAGTGGTTCACATTTTTTTGGGGCCTGGTCGCCATCGCATTCGCCTTGTTTGCCAGCATGACTGAGAATCTGGTTCAGGCGGCCAACATTCTCGGCTCGTTGTTTTATGGCGTAATTCTTGGGCTTTTCCTCGTGGCTTTTTTCCTGCGCTGGGTCGGCGGCGCGGCGGTTTTCTGGGGCGCCCTGGCTGCGCAGGCGCTGGTGCTGGCCCTGCATTTTTCCCATCTCATCAGTTATCTCTGGTATAACCCGATCGGTTGTGTCGCCTGCATGATATTCAGCATTCTGCTCCAGGTTTTCATCGGCCCCAAGGTTGAGCCCGCGGAGGCGCGCCGCGCATGAGCAATTCGCCAGTCATCTGTTTTGGACAGCAGCCGTGCGGATTTTTTCCTCGCCGCTTCCTGTTCGCAAAAATCCAGACCGCCCGCCGGCTGCAGTCCGAAATTGGCGGCGAAATTGTTTTCTTCTATCACGACAGCGACCACGATCCGCGCGAAACAAGAACCATCCTGCGCCATCGGAAAACGAATGAACCGGCGCACCTCAATTTCGCCTTTGAAAACAAACTCCAACGAAAATTCTCACCTCTCTATCTCAAACGCATTCCAGCCGATTGGCACGCCAGGACGCTGCTCCAGTTGCCCAATTACCTTGAACACCCGCCCATCGCCATTTTCGAAAAAACTAACGCGGCGAACATGGCCGACTTCTGTCTCGCGATGTATCAAAACATGGGTTTGCTTGAGGGAATCCGCGTGGAACATTCCGGCGACGCAAGTTTTCGGCGGGCCGCATGTGATGCCGAGGAATTTTTCGTGGACGTCCAGCACGAGGGCGAAATCGTGCGCGCCCGCTTCCAAGATGGCGCTTTGAAATTGCACGAAGGCGGAAACTCCTTGGTGACTCTGCCGATGACACCTTTCGGCAAGGAACAAATCAGCCCGGCGCGTGACTCCCGGTTTCGCTGGATGCAATCAGTTCTTCACTGCACGCATTACATTGCGGGCCTTGGCGAACAAGCCTATCTTCACCCGGAAAACGCGCCCGAAGTGATATTCATAACCCGTGACAATATTGATCGCTCCGATGAAGCCTACACCGAAATCCACCCCTAAATCCGTGCCCCTGCTGGCCTTTGGCGCGCATCCCGATGACATCGAATTCGGCTGCGGCGGCGTGATCGTGCGCGAGACACGCGCCGGGCGCGCGGCACACCTGGTCGTTTGCTCACGCGGAGAAGCCGCCACGAACGGCACGCCGGCCCGGCGAAATGCGGAAGCAAAAAAAGCCGCCGCCATCCTTGGCGCGTCGCTTGAATTCGTCAACCTTGGCGGCGATGCCCACATCGAAATCCGCGTGACCCACACGCTGAAACTGGCTGCCATCCTGCGACGCGTGCGACCGGAGATTGTGCTTGCGCCAAGCCTGGTGGAAATTCAGCATCCCGACCACGCCCGCCTGGGACGTTTGGTGCGCGATGCAGCCCGTCTCGCCCGGTATGGCGGCTTGAAGGAATTGAAGTCCCTGCCCCCGCATTCAATCAGTCAGCTTTTTTTCTATGCCCTGACTCCCGAATCCGAACCGCCGGACATTACGCCGGTGATCATTGACATTTCTGCGCCGGAAATTGTTGCCGCCTGGACTCAAGCCATGCAGGCGCACACGTCGCAGGCCGCCACGCGGGATTACGTCACCGTGCAGCTTGCCCGGGCGCGTTTGCATGGACTGCGGGCCGACATCGGCCATGCCATGGCCTTGTTTCCCAACGATCCGCTCGTCCTTGATTCACTGGCCCAGATCGGCCGTGGGGCCCGGCGTTTTTAATATGGACGCCAGCCGCCCGCTCAAAATTGGCATCACCTGTTATCCCTCGGTCGGCGGGAGCGGAATTCTCGCATCCGCATTGGGCGAAGAACTGGCCCAGCGCGGACATGAAGTGCATTTCATCAGCTACGAACGCCCTTTTCGCCTGCCCGCGAACGCGCCGCGTTTGCATTTCCATCCGGTGGTGATCAATGATTACAATCTTTTCAAGTACCCGGATTATACCCTTCCCCTCTCCGTAAAAATGGCGGAAGTGAGCCGGACTCATCACCTCGATATTCTTCATGTCCACTACGCCGTGCCGCATGCAACGGCGGCAATCCTCGCCCGCTCCATGCTCGAACCCGGGCCACAACCCTGCGTGGTCACCACGTTGCACGGCACGGACACCACCCTGTTGGGTTGCGATCCGGGTTACGGACCGGCAATCCACCATGCCCTGGCCCGCTCGGATGCCGTCACGGCCGTCTCCGCTTATCTAAAAATACAAACTCAGCAGGTGCTGGGTTTCAAGGGACCCATTGAAGTCATTCATAATTTTTTTTCCCCGCGCCCTCCGCAACGCTCGCGCGAAGAGGTGCGCGCCGAACTTGGCCTTCGTGATGAAGTGATATTACTTCATTCCTCCAATCTTCGTCCGCTGAAACGGATTGACCTCCTGCTCGAAACGGTTGCCCGTATCCGCCCAAGCGAATCGTTCAAATTGCTCGTCCTCGCGGGTACGGATTTCGCGCCGTTCATCAGCCATGTACAGCGGTTGGGACTTGAGGATCGGGTGATCGTACGCGAACAGGTCGCCAGCATTGAAGATTACCTGCAGGTTGCGGACTTGGGACTGTTCACTTCGGAGATGGAGAGCTTTTGCCTGAGCATCCTCGAGGCCATGTGTTTTGCCTGTCCAAGTGTGGCTGTTTCCGTGGGCGGAATTCCCGAAGTGATCGAGCACGATGCCACCGGGCTGCTGGTGTCCACGGCCAATCCCGATTCGCTCGCCCGTGCGGTTGAAAGTTTGATTCAAGACCCGGCGCGGCGGCGCGCTCTGGGTTATGCGGCAAAACATCGCGCCCTCAAGCAATTCTCCGCGCAAGCCATCGTGCCGTGCTACGAAACCCTTTACCGCCTGGTATGCAGTTAAATTATTGCGATTGATCATTCCTTGCATCCCCAATCGCACCATTTAAACCGTCAAACCTCCACCACCTCCAAGCCGCTTCCAAATTGCTGGGCTTCAAAACAATTTTGAGACAAACGAGGAACTGGAGAAAATTACTGGAGCCAGTTGTCGGAGTCGAACCGACGACCGACGGTTTACAAAACCGTTGCTCTACCACTGAGCTAAACTGGCGTCCACCCGTTCCAGTATCTTACACAGAACTTCGGTGACCCGGCAAGCGTATATCCTCTGCTTGCAAGTTACGGATGCATCTTGCTCGTATCACTATCACCGCGACTCACATCAACATGCCTTTCAGCGGAACGCGGATCTCTGACCCACAGCAACGTCCGAAAACCCATAGGCAGGAACTAATTCGCACGCGTCCGTCGACGCGCAGCTGCTGTGGGTCAAAAACCTGCGTCCCATCTTGTCGGTAGTACCGCCAGTATGCGTCGATGTGACTCAACATAACGCAGGCGATTTCTGCGCCTTGGAAGTTGCGACGAACCCATGCCGGGTTATCTTGGAATTCAAGGAGAATTCATGAATTACCTCAAGCTGTCCGTCGGTGTGCGCGTTCCCAGCTTCGTTAACGCGGTGGTGGAAGTGCCGCTCGGCCAGGCCAACAAATACGAATATGACCCGAAGCTCCAGGTATTCCGTCTGGATCGGCCATTGTATGCTTCAGTCCACTACCCATGCGAATATGGCTTCATCCCCAGCACGCTGGGCGATGATGGCGACGCGCTGGACATTCTCGTTTTAGCAGACCGGCCGAGTTTCCCAGGCTGTGTCGTGGAAGTCAGACCCGTTGGCATGCTCGACATGGTGGACCAGGGGGTTGCCGACACAAAAATACTGGCCGTGGCCGAGCACAACCCCTCGTACCAGCAGATCAAGAACTATGCGGACATCTATCCGCATCTGCTGAAGGAGATCGAACATTTTTTCACCGTGTACAAGCAACTCGAAAACAAACGCACTGAGATCGCCGGTTGGCGCGATGCGGCGCAGGCAAAAACGTTGATCAAACGATGCCATCGCCGTTTTAAAAAATGCTGACTGGGTGAACACCCCATTTACCCCATTGTTCCACGCGCTATGCTTGTCTCACGATCAGCAAAGCATTGAAGGTTTGACCCCCCGGCAGAACTGAACCAGCAGCTTGGTCGCAGACGCAATCGAAGTTTCGCGTTGGACAGCCGGACCGATTTTAAATGG
>JAQGPB010000125.1 GCA_028293265.1 Pedosphaera sp.
CTTCCTCGCCGTGTTCCGCCAAATCGAGTCCGGCAGTTTCGACTTCGCGGGAGACGCGCAATCCGACAACAGCGTTCACGATATAGGCGATGATTAAAGTGCCGACGATGGCCAGCACCAGGGTCACGCCGATCGCCTTCAACTGTTCCACCCAGAGCATGTGGCTGGAAACCAGCTTGGCCAGGCCATTCTTGGTGGCGGCGTTAGCCCCGGTCGGATCGAGCGAGAGATTGCTGTTGACCGCATCTGTCGCCAGAAAACCGGTGAGCAACGCCCCCATGGTTCCCCCGACAGCATGGACGCCGAAAGTGTCCAGGGCGTCGTCGTAACCAAGCATGGCCTTCAATTTCCACACCGCAAAGAAGGGCACCAGGCCCGCCGCCACGCCGATGATCACGGCGCCAGTCGAGTCCACAAACCCGCAGGCCGGCGTGATGACCACCAAGCCCGCCACCGCGCCCGAGCAGAAGCCCAGCACGCTGGGCTTGCCCCGCAACACCCATTCCGCCACGGCCCAGACAAAGGAGGCTACGGCAGCCGCCAGCGTGGTGGTGGTGAAGGCGTTGGCCGCGATCCCGTCCGCCGCCACCGCGCTGCCCGCGTTAAACCCATACCATCCCACCCAGAGCATGCCGGTACCGATCATGCATAACACCATGCTGTGCGGGGTCATCGGTTCCTTGCCGAAGCCGATGCGTTTGCCCAAAATCATGCATAAAATCAGCGCCGACCAGCCCGAGGACATGTGCACCACCGTCCCGCCGGCAAAGTCAATGGCCCGGATCTTGGCGTCCGGGTTCCAGACGCCGTTCATGATTCCATCCACCCCCCAGACCATGTGGGCCAATGGGAAATAGACCACGAACATCCACAGCGTCACAAAAAGCAGGATGGCCGAGAACTTCATGCGCTCGGCGATGGCCCCCACGATCAACGCTGGCGTGATGATGGCGAACATGAGCTGGTACATGGCATAAACATTGTGGGAAACCCAGGCGCCGTAATCGGCGTTGGGGGTGGAATCCACACCATGAAGGAACTTCCAGTCCAGCGTGCCCCAGAAACCATGCAGGCCGTGGCCGCTGCGGTGAAAAACGATGCTGTACCCGCAGAGCCACCAGAGGATGGTCACCAACCCGGCAATACCCAGGCATTGGGCCATGACCGAGAGCACATCCTTGGCACGCACGAGGCCGCCATAAAAGAGCGCCAGCCCAGGCAGGGTCATGAAAAGCACCAGGGCCGCGCAAATCATCTGGAAGGCATTGTGGCCGGGACCGGGGCCGGGGATTTTGGTGGAGATGTTGGTGATGGCCGCGTTAGCCCGCGCGCCATTGCCCATGTATGCCTCCAGATCCGAGACGCGCTGTTCCAGCGAAGGGTCTTTCAAGGCGGGTGCCGGGGTTGGTGCATCAGCAAAACTTGCCAATGGAATGAGCGCCGAGGATAAGAGAATTGCCAGAAATATTTTTTTCATCAGATGGGTCAGTTTAGGGTGACTTGCAGCTTAAATGGCCAGTTCGCCCTTCTCTTCAGTGCGGATGCGGATCGCTTCCTCGATTTCGGAAACGAAAACCTTGCCGTCCCCGATCTTTCCAGTCTTCGCTGCTTTCACGATGGCATTGACCGCCCCCTCCACTTGGGCATCGGCCACCACGAGTTCAAGTTTTATCTTAGGCAAAAAATCAACCGTATATTCGCTGCCGCGGTAAATCTCGGTATGGCCCTTCTGGCGGCCGAATCCTTTCACCTCACAGACCGTCATGCCCGCAATGCCGACTTCCCCCAAGGCATCTTTAACTTCTTCCAACTTGAATGGCTTGATAATCGCTTCGATTTTTTTCATGTTTCTGCTTTAAATGTTGAACGCCTGCTTTCCTTTTCGGCCAGGGTATTGCGTCAGCATGCCACGACGGCACAAATGCGCACCCAGCCACTGAATGGAAAGCGATGGTCGTGGAAAGCATCAGGCAACGGGATTGCCTGTCAAGCAGTTTGAAAAGAAGTCCGCGCCGCTTGCATGCGCCTGGCAGACTTCCGAAATTCCAACAGGATGAGCGGAACTGAATGAAAAAACCAGCAGCCTGCGCCTTTTTGCGCCTGCCGCTTATTTTTCAAGGATGTCCGAATTAACGGTTTAAGATTTTTTTATGTTCGGCAGCACAGCAGGTTATTAAATTCATCGGTCCACCGTGGACGTTTTGGGCACGTCCAAAAGCTAAATCGCTTTTTCGCCTTTCTCTTCGGTTCGAATGCGAACCGCTTCCTCGATGTTGGAAACAAAAACTTTGCCATCGCCGATCTTGCCTGTCTTCGCCGCTTTGATGATCGCTTCCACGGCCTGGTCCGCGAGGGCGTCGCCGATGACGACCTCCAATTTTATTTTCGGCAAAAAGTCCACGGTATATTCGCTGCCGCGATAAATCTCGGTATGTCCTTTTTGCCGGCCGAAGCCTTTCACTTCCACAACGGTCATTCCCTCAATGCCCACTTCCGCCAAGGCGTCTTTGACTTCCTCCAATTTGAACGGTTTGATGATGGCTTCTATTTTCTTCATGATGTATTGATTTCGTTTGAAGCAACCCGGCGTGGCGAACCGACGCCAAGCTGCTCCGTAAATTCATTCAACTCGCGGCACAAAACGCGCCGACAATATTTCAAGAACTTTTGTCTTTATTTACTTTAGCACCTCCAATGCCACCGAAGAAAACCGGCGCACCAAAGCAACTGCAAACCGCTTGACATAAATTACTTAGAATAATTCAGACAATTGTGAAAAATCTTGAAAGCACCAAAGCAGCAGAACATTTTGGCCAGACTGTATTCTTTTGACCAGCCTTGGAATTGGAGCCGGGAAACTCAGCCGTGAATCACGAGCTGGATATTTTCGGGCAGGCTGCGCGCGACTTCACTGACAATGTTTCCTTTGAGCAGGCTCGCCAGACTTTGTCTTTGGGTTGCGCCAAGGATGAGCATGTCAATTCCCAGTGTCGCGGATAAATCAAGGATGGACATCGCCGGGTTTTCACTCATGGAGTAGAGCGGCACAACCTGCACGCCGTTTTCACGGCCGATTTCCAACATGCCATACATGATTTCCGATGCCCGGCGGTCGTCCTGCCAACGGAGCCGCTCAGAGGATTCGATTCGCGCCGGGAGATTCACGGCGAGCTCCTTGACGTAAAGCACGTAAAGCGGGCCTTTTCTAAACCGCGCCTCCTCTAGGGCGAATTTCAAAACCGGCGTGATGCCGCGCGCCGCGACCATGATGGATTGGTCCCCATTGATGGAAAGGCGTAGTTTCTCCCACTTTTCCGGGGACACGGCGTCGGCCAGTTCTTTCGCCAGCGTGACAGTTTGCAAGCCCGCCCGTTTCATGGAATAAGCGCGCAGGAAAAAACCGATGCCCACGACGACAACCGCAAAGAACAGCGCCGCCGGCTTCGTCTTGGCAATGGTTATTTCGATGGCGAACAGGATGAGAAAAGTGACGCCCATGATGGCTCGTTCATACCAGGCCAATCCCAATTTTTTGTTATACCAGCAGGAACCGAGATTGACGGCGATGGCACCGACGACGCCGATCGCATACATGTCGGCGAGGGCGTCCAAGTTTTCCGTTATGAGCGTGAGGAAGAGCGGCAGACAGACAGCGATGCACAAGGGCGTCCAGGGAACGCCATGATTGTTCAGCTTGGCAAAGGATTTTGGCATCTCGCCATCGCGTGCCAGCATGTAAATCAACCCGATCATTGCTCCCACAGCGGTGTTCACCGCGCTGAGGAGCAGCAGGCCGACGACAATGCCGATCAGGGCCCCGAGTTTAATTCCGAAGTGCGTTCCATCCCAACCGAAAGTATGCCCCATGTTCGCGTCCCAAAATAGTTTGCCATAATATTCGCCCAGATAGCTGAGCATGTCTTCGTGCCGTCCTGCGATCTGCGAACTCATTGAGTGCGGCAGGGAAAGCATGGCCCAGCCCAGCAGGGCGGTGCCCAGTACCACTTCGATGGCCACGGGAAAGATGGCCTTGCGCGCGGTCTTGGCAACAATGGGCAGTTCCTCGGTCGATCCTTCATCCAATTTAAGCACACCGGTCAGGTTCGCGATGGCTTCAACGCCGCTCAAAGCCAGGATCACGCCCACAAAAGCGACCCAATTCCCCTTGGTCAAAAGGCCGCTGGTCTGTGTCAGATGATCAAAGGTCAGGTAGGGCAAACTCAGGCAAATGATC
>JAQGPB010000146.1 GCA_028293265.1 Pedosphaera sp.
AAATTATTTTGTTTAGAGACAAATTGCCCGGAATCTTAGCATAAACGAACCTCTTGCCAATGACTTTTCCGTGTCTTGACGCGTGCGCGGCCTTTCAATAGCTTGCTGCGAACCGGCGGCGGTCGCAAAAACCTGTGCTCTCACAAAAGTCCAAACCCATCCTCGAACGCTGCGCGCTCGATACCAATACCCGTTTGCGCCTCAAATACGCGCCGTATTACCGCGTCGTGGATGCTAACGATGGCGTCAATGTGACCGTCGAGGGGAGGCCGATGGTGATGATGTCGAGCAACGAATATCTCGGATTGAGCCGCCATCCGAAGGTGGTCGCGGCGGCGAAGCGCGCACTGGATGAATGGGGTACCAGCCCGTGCGGTTCGCGCCTGGCGAACGGCAGCCGGCGCTACCACCTCGAGCTCGAAGAAACGCTGGCGGCTTTTCTTGGACAGGAGGCGTGCCATGTTTTTTCCGCGGGCTACCTGGCCTGCGTTGGCAGTTTGAGTTCGCTCGTCCAACGCGGCGACGCGCTCATTGTGGACCCGAGCATTCACGCTTCGCTGTGGGACGGCGCGTTGCTCAGCGGCGCGAAGCTTGAACGCTTTGAACACGAGGACACTGCTTCGCTGGCGCGTGTCCTCGCCGGTCTTGATGTCCGACAGGCGAAGGCGATTGTCGTGGACGGCGTGTATTCGATGGAAGGCCATATCGCATCGCTACCGAAAGTGTGCGAACTGGCGGAACAATATCAGGCGGCATTGATCGTGGATGACGCGCATGGGCTGGGGATTCTGGGCCGCGAAGGCCGCGGCGTTTGCGATCATCTGGGCGTGACCGGCCGCGTGGATTTGATTGCAGGCAGTTTTTCGAAATCACTCGCGGGCACCGGCGGATTTGTCGCCGGCTCCAGGACGCTGATCGAATATTTGCGCACCAGTTCGCGCCAAATCATTTTCAGCGCCGCCATCGGCGCTCCCGCCGCCGCTGCCGCGCTGGCCGCGCTAGAGGTGTCGCGCGAACAACCGGAACATCGCGAACGGCTGTGGGCGAATTATCATCATCTGCGCGGCATCTTGGAAAACCTGGGCCTCGATTATTGGTGCAGCCCCACGCCCGCGCTGCCCATCGTGGTGGGCGACAAAGAAAAATGTTATTGGATGTGGAAGTCGCTCTGGGACGCCGGCTTTTTCACCGTCATGTCCATGGCGCCCGCAGTCCCGCCCGGCAAGGACCTGGTCCGCGTCGGCCTGGCTGCGGCCCATACCACGGAGCAACTCGACCGTTTCGGCGATGCCCTCAAAATCGCAATGAAACGCGCGGGAGTCAAACCGAAGGGCGCGTATTGACGGCAGCTTCCGCAAAAGCGCGGGCGAGGGTTTCGGAGTTTCGCGAGATCAAGAAATGTTCTTCGACCCAACGGCGGCCGTTCTCGCCGAGTGTTTGGCGAAGCGTAAGATTTTCGGCGAGACGTTTCACAGCGCCGGCCAATTGCGCGGCGTCAGCCACTTCCACCACCAGGCCGTTTACGCCATTCGCGACCGCTTCGGTTGTTCCGGGCAGATTATTGGCGATCACTGGCAGCGAATGGGCGAAGGCTTCGGGAATCACGTTGGGCAGGCCGTCGCGGTCGCCCTCGGCATCTACTACGCCGGTGTGCCAGAAAATATCGGCCCAACGATAGGCGTCATCCGTTTTCTCCGGTGACAGCGCGCCGCAAAGCGTCACCGAATCGCGCAGCCCTGCTTGATTAATCTTGCGTTGCAACTCCTCGCGCAACGGGCCATCACCGATAATTTGGGCGGCGAAGGAAATGCCCCAAGATTTCAACAATGCGCAGGCCGCAATCTGGTGAACGTGGCCTTTCTTGGGCACCAGCCGTCCGACCGACAGCAACGCGATGGGACGGTCGCCCGCAACGCGTTCCATCTTGGGCGGCAACGATTCAAGGCCGCGACGGGCGAGGACAATCTTGACCGCCGCGCCACCCGCATGCTGGCGCAAATAATTTTTGGCGGCCTGGGTCGTGGTATGAACAAAGCCCGCGGCGCGCAATTTGGGTTCCAAAAACGCATCTCCGTCGTGGCGATAAATATCATATGCATGTCCGCCGAAACTGAACGGAATTCCACAAAGTCGGCTGAGAATCGCAGCAGCCGTGGCCGGGCCGGTCGCGCGCACGCCATGCACGACATCTGGTTTGCGTCGGCGAAAATCCGGCGCACGACAGAATGCAAAAATTACGGCCCAAACCGTGGCCGTGAAATTCTCCCAATTGTTGAAACGATATTGCCGGCATAATCGCCAGCCATCGCGCAGCAACGCCGGGTCGCGCCATACTTCACGCGGCATTGCGAGCACGAGTTTCATGGCCTCCCACCAACGAAAGTAATGGATTGGAATGCAATCAGGCAGTTTCTGTAACCGCCGGCATGATGAGTCGGAATCAGGGCTGAGCATCGAATGGATTTCCAAGCGCAAAGCTTGCCCGGACAAACCGGCGAGTTCGCGCCGCAGAAAAGTTTGCGTGAGCACCGGGTAGCGCTCGAAGATGTAAGCGACGGTGATGGCGGCGCTCATTTGGCTCTCCCGGCCGCTTGCTCCCGGATGAGTTCGCGCACACGGGCGATGACGATTTCCGTGCCATCCACAAATTTGGCGCGGATGTTTTTGCGGAATTCGTCGAGGCGAGTTTCGAATTGCGCGAACTGCGCGGGTGCGGGCTGGCGGCTGGTCGAGAAATCGCCGTATCCGAGTTCGCGCACGTGCCAGGCATTGATGAACTGTTCGAATTGCCCGGTGATGGGAAAGCAGAGCACCGGTTTTCCGCAGGCCAGCGCTTCGCAAATCAAATTGTGCCCGCCATTCACCACCGCATAGGCACAACCGGCGAGGTCTTCGAGAATCGAAAGCGGATCAAAGGGCTTGAACGTCAGGTTGCCCTCCACAGCATGCACATTGCGAAATCCATAAATGATC
>JAQGPB010000201.1 GCA_028293265.1 Pedosphaera sp.
GCAGGGCGGTTCGATAATGTTCCATGGCCTCGTCCAATTTGCCTTCCTTGGCCAGTTCGCTACCCAGCACGGTGATGGCGAGATAGTTTTCCGGCGCAACTTTCAAGGCATGTTCAAACAGCGTGCGCGTGTCCTTCCAATAACGCAGTTGCAGGGAGGTCGCCACGATCATGGCCGTCCCCACCGACAAAGCCATCGCCCGCAAGACCACCTGCTGGTTGATCAAATCAGCCACCAGCCACACCACCGCCACGAACAATCCAATCAATGGCAGATAAGTGTAACGGTCGGCCCAGGCTTGATCGCCCACCTGGACCAGGCCGATCACCGGCACCAGCGTGCCCAGATACCACAGCCAGCCAACTGTCAGGTAAGGTTTCCGTCGCGCCATCAGGACCGCAAGCAAAGTGATGCTGACAATCAATGCGCCGGCCAGAACCAAGGTCGCCACCGGCAGCATTCTTTGATAAGGGTAATAAACCGCCAGATGAACCGGCACGAACGCCGCGACCAGATAATGAAGATAGGCGACCAATGCGTGCTCAAACCGCTGCCCAACCGGCAATCCCTTAGTCGAAACAATCGCCTGCTGTTGCGCCAAAATCGTCAGCACGCCCGAAGCCCCCGACAAAATAAAAAACGGAATCTTTTCCAAAAATAATTTGAGCATCGGCATTTTTACCACCGGCACGGAATCCTCCTTCCCCAAATCCGCAATCCGCAATCCGCAATCCGCAATCCTGTCGAGTGGCCACCAATCCAGCAGCAGCAGCACAAACGGCAGCGTTATCCCCATCGGTTTTGCCATCAGGCAGAGCGCGAAACAGCCGAGCGTGGTCCAATACCGGCCGGCGGCAGGTTTGGCCGCGTAACGCGCATAGGTGCCGAGCGTGAGCATCCAGAAAAATGCGCAGAGCACATCCTTTCTTTCTGCAATCCAAGCCACGGATTCGACATGCAGCGGATGCCAGCCAAAAAGGGCCGCCACCGCCGCGCTCCGCCACATCGCTCCCGTCATCCGGTTCAGGACCAAAAAAAGCAGCACGGTGCTGGCCGTATGCAGCAGAATGTTCGTCAAATGATGTCCGCCTGCGTATGAACCGTAAACCTGGCAATCGAGCATGTGCGACAGCCAGGCCAGGGGATGCCAGTTGCTCGCGTGAAAACCAAATGCCCAGATGAAGCCGCTCTTCGTCAAGCCGGCGAGGACGCGCGCATTTTCGGTCACATACTGCTGGTCATCGTACTCGACGAAATGATGGCGCAGTGTCGGCAGGTAAAGCAGCAAGCTGACGAAGCCCAAGACCAGGGCAATCAGGCCTTGAATCTGCCGGGGATGTGCGCGCACTTTCATGCAGCCAGCATGATGCTGAAGCGAGCCGGGAATTCAATGGCAATTAGTCCGCAGGCGTACGAAAATTTCTCGATTTTCGACCTGAAAATCTAGCTGATAATTCACCGCGAATTGCGCGAAAAACCCTTGCGTTATCCTGCAAAAATCGTAGCATTGAATCCCAGTGGATAAGCGTCTCCTGAACCCGGTTGCAACCCAGAAACAACAATGAATTCGCCCAGAGCTTTGCCGCAATCTTTCGATCGAACCTCGAAAGGTTTCACCCTGATAGAATTGCTGGTGGTCATCGCCATCATCGCCATTCTGGCCGGGCTGCTTCTGCCCGCCCTCGCCCGCGCCAAGGCCAAGGCCCAGGCCACCGCCTGTCTCAGCAATCTCCACCAATGGGGCATCGCCCAGCAAATTTATGCGACTGACAGCAATGATGCCATTCCGAGGGACGGAACGTCCTTGGCTGGAGCCCAGTACTCCGTTGATACCGGCGTTACAAGCCCGACGGATGGCACTCCGTTGGATCCCTATGCCTGGTTTAATGTTCTACCACCGAACGTAGCCAGCCAATCCTTGTCGAATTATTTTCTCATGCCGGGCGGCAACGCCGCGTTAAAATATCCTTACCCTGGCAACGGCTTGGGCAAAATCTGGCTCTGCCCTACTGCGCAAGCTCCCCCAAGCGCCCAGGATTTCCTTCAAGGAGGAACTTACGGCGTATTTAGTTACGCGTTCGATCTAGATTTGAAACTTTTGGCCGATATCGGTAAACACGCGGTCCTAGGCAACAGCTATGTTTATCCCGCCATGCCCAAGGTGGGCAACATCCGGTTTCCATCCGCACAGGTCATGATGTTCGAGCAGGCCTTTAATCCCGATACGGAAACCTATACAACAACACCTTCCCGAAATGGGATTCTCCCGGCGGACCGCTGGGGTGTTTTCTCCGAACGGCATAATAAGCAAGGCTCAATCGCATTCCTGGATGGTCACTCAGCCATATACAAGCGGGACTATGTTTTCAATGCTGCAAGCCCGCCGCCCAATCGCGTGGAAAAAATGAATCCCGACATCTGGTGGAATCCGAATCGGGATATTCCTTGAGGTCCGGGACCTCTCGGCAGCTTTAAAGCCAAATGCAACCACGCACTGTGAGTCGGAGCGAAAGTCTTTGACCCGCAGCAACTTGGGAACACCGGCAATTTACCCTTTCCCATCTGCGCTAATCCACGTCCATCTGCGGTTAAGTCTTCCTGTAAGACCAAAAAAACTTGCCCCCGCCAATCCCTGTGCTAGACTCTCCCCGTGGGTCGTTGAGCGACGGGAGGCACGCGCTCTTTGAAATGGGCTGGCAGGGGTTGGACGAGGGATTGATAGGGCAATTCCCCGCCAAACAAGCAGTTCACCCTTTAAAATCAAGCCAACCAACGCCTAAGCTCGCCTCCGCCCGCATTCGCCCGCCTCTCCATGAAAAAAGTGAGCTTTGGCCAATGCGCGGCAAATCTCGGAGTTTCTCGCTAAATCTCACCAAACCCGTCGCCATCCAGGCAATCGCGGATCGCCTGGGCGAGTTTGCGCGGGGAATAGGGTTTTTGCAAAAAATTCAAGCCCTCCTGCATGACCATGTCCTTGCCAACGACAGCGAGGCTGTAGCCGCTGGAATAAATCACCTTGAGTCCCGGCTTTTCAGCCAGAAGTTTGGTGGCAAGTTCGCGGCCGCTGAGACCGTGCGGCATGACCATGTCTGTGAGCAGGAGTTGGATCTCCCCCTTGTGCTCTTCCCACACCGGCAATGCGGCCACACCGGAGACGGCTTCCACCACCCGGTAGCCGTAGCGCTCAAGGACACTGCGCACGAGGATGCGCAGGGGCGGTTCGTCTTCCACGATGAGGATGGTTTCCTTGCCGCCGCGCACCTTGGGCTCGGGCGTCTGCGCATTTTCCGCGGCCTTGCCGGCGACCGCAGGGAGAAAGATTTGAAATACAGTCTCCTGGTTGAGCTTGCTGGTGGTTTGAATCCAGCCGCCATGCTGCTGGACGATGCCGTACACCGTCGCCAGACCGAGACCGGTGCCCTTGCCGACATCCTTGGTCGTAAAAAACGGCTCGAAAATATGCGGCAGCACTTCCGGCAAAATGCCGGTGCCGGTGTCCCTGACGGCCAGGCAGGTGTACTCACCGGCAACCGCCTCGGGAACGCGCTGCGCGTAAGCCTCGTCAATGGTGACAATGGAAGTGTTGATGAACAGGCGTCCGCCCTTGGGCATGGCGTCTCGCGCATTGATGGACAGGTTCAGGAGGATTTGCTCCATCATGCCGGGATCGGCGTGGATGAGCGGCAAACCTGGCGTGTAACTGACATGCAGCGTGATGTCTTCGCCGAGAAGCCGGCGGAGCATCTTGGTCATGTTGTTGA
>JAQGPB010000221.1 GCA_028293265.1 Pedosphaera sp.
AGCAGGTCGGGGATGCGAGCGAAGGCAAAGCTGCCGACCAGCCCGATCATGGCTTGTTGTTGGAGAACAGTCCCGTCTTTTGCCAGCGTTTTGACCTCAGCGACCAAGGGAGACAACAAATCCAATGCTCGCCCTTGAAACCGTTCGGCCAGTTCCGCCTTCGCGAGCGAACGGATGATCTGCTGGTTCCTGGGAATGGGTTTGTTGTTCTGGCCTTCAACCAGCAATTTCACCAACGCCTTCGCTGCGGTCGTGGTCTCAATGCCGGCTTCCCCCGGGCGGGTGAGCCAGGTCCGCAATACGAATTCACGCATCAAGTCCGGTTTGATCGCGAAAAGTCTCCCATTAATTCCTCGCCGCACCACGAACTTGCGTGCGACCAGCGAGTTGAGACATTCATCGAACACTGCCTCACTTGAGAATCCTGCCTGTTTGGTGATGAATGCGATTGTTGCCGTGTCGTCTGCATTCACCTCCTCGTAAACGGCCAGCCATCGCAGCAGTTCCTGCGTTTGCTGTTTCGTTGCGATTCTTTCGGAACTGTGCTCAATCACCTCCGCAAGATATTTGGCCGCAATTTCCTCCACGGTGGTGGGCAACGAGGCCAAGTGGCCATGTTTTGAGAGGACGGAAACGGCCATCGCAATCCAGATCGGATACTGATTTCCGAGTTTGGCCAAGTGCAAGGCCATTTCGGCTTTTCGTCCATCCGATAAACTTGCGAGAGATGGGCTCTTGGCAATCAGGTTTTGCGCCAGTTGTCGCGCAGCAGCAGCGGAAAGAGGGGGCAAACTGACGGCCGTCGCCCTTAAATCGGGGGGCATATCGACCACGGCTTTCATCACCGGATCCTTGGGCGACCGCACCGCAATCAAGACCTTCCAAGATTTCATTTGGGAGGACGGCGCCCTCAGTTGTTCGGCCATCAGACGCACCAACCGCGGGTCTTGAGGTTCATCCACCAACAACAGTGTCTTTTCGGTGAACGGGACGGAAGCAAACCACGTATCACTCTGGCTCATCGTGGCTTCATTGGCAGAAAGCACTTGAAATCCTTCCCTCTGAGCCCACTGCCCGATTTCCAGGAGCAAACGCGATTTCCCGATCCCTCCAGGACCGTGGAAGCAGAGGAGGCTTTTGGAGCCCTGCAAAAAAGCGGTGATGGCTGACATCTCCGCTTCGCGGCCCTCCAATCCGACCTGCAGTCCCGCTGCTCCAATCTCATCGGCCTCTGCGTACGCAACGGCTTCTTCTAACGACAAAAAGCACCGATTTTTCCCTTCAAAATAGGCTTCAGTGACATGAGGATGTTTCGTCAGGAGTGCATCAAGTTGCTCAAGCCCCCACAACTTGGCGTCCAGCCCGGCCAACTTGAATTCCGGCACGACCTCGCTATCCCAACGCGCTGCATCTCCTGGATTCAACGCAACGTTGGTGACCAGCACCCATTCGTTGGCATTCTGCCACAATGAATAACGGCTGTCGGATGGTTGTCGGTAGGTTTTGATTTTAGCAAGCTCGCGCAGGGCGTCATTGATCGTCTTGGAAATCGTCGGATGATCGTGAAATTTGCACTGATAGACGCATTTGCCATCCATGGAGCGGGCGTCCTGGGCTGCGTCCCTGCCGGACCGGCCGAACACGCGTGCCCCGGGTTTCTCAAAGAGAATCAGGGTGTTCACCAGGGACTGGAATGTTTCACCGTTCCTGATGATGGCCCAATTGTACTTCGCTGGCATATTATTGTTTCTGGCTTAATCGAAATCGGCCACGTCGTTCACAGACATCTCGATGGGCAAATCAACCATTCACCCATCACGCGCAATTTCGTTTGCGTCATGGCCGCGTGATTGCAGCCGGACAACATTATGAATGCAATCGGGTCGCTTTCCAAAATATAATTAACAGGGCTGGCTCATTTCACCGCCCGGCCTGGAGCACTTGCCTGAATTCCCACCCCCATGAGCAGTCACGACGTGACCTCCTTCAGTCCGAAACTGAACCTTTTGGGTTCGCGTTCAGCGGCCATCTTTTAGAACTGTTCGCCGATGTTGCATGGAGCACGTATTGCCCGGTGAACCGGCTCGGAGGATTCATCCTGTTTGCTTGCGAAAATCGGTTGGTCGCCGCAGGTGCCGCTGCTCCGGGCCATCCAGCGGGACGAGGCAGCCATCGGGCGCTGGCGCGCGCAAGTCTGGCACCGAGTCAAACGGCAGGCCTGGCAGGAACACCGAAGGCTGGTGTTTCTTGATGAATCTGGCTTCTACTTGCTCCCGGCGGTCGTTCGCACCTATGCGCGCAGAGGTTCGCGCCCGCTTCAATGGGAGTGGCAGTCCAAGGACCATCTCTCGGCCATGGGCGCCCTGACCACCGCTGGGGCCATTTACTCGCTGGTGCGCCAACGACCCCTAACTGGCTAGGATGCGATAGATTGCTTGATCCACTTGCTGCGCGTGGCCGGGAGCGGCTGCTGCTTATTAAGTTCAGCCAACACATGGACTCGAAGCTCGAAACCATGAAGACCATGCTGACCACGCATGTCAAAGCCATCGAAAAGACTGTGGCGCAGATCAATGCCAGCGTGACCGCCGCCGAAACGGTTGTCCCGACAAATCCAAGGGGAGTTAAGGCCGGCGCCGCAGCAGGGAACCAGGCCAGGGCGGATTTTCAAACCGAGCGGGTGAAATTGACTGGAGTAAGCCGCGAATTGAAAGCCGGCTTGAACTGGCAAGAGTGGTTCTGTTTCAGCGCCTTCGTGGTTTCCATGCTGGTCATCGGCATTCTGATCGGGTCGCGCATGGGGCGTTGATTCACAAGACCCATCCGCCGCCGCTCAAGAGGGCCTGCCCTTTCCTTGGATTTGTTCGGCTTCTGCGATCAGTTTTGCCAGCGGCATGTCCAGTGCGTTGGCCAACGCCTAGGCCACATTCACGCTGGGATGTCGCAACGACCTTTCCAGCAGTCCAATGTAAGTGGGATGCACATTGGCCTTTTCCGCCAGCAATTCCTGAGAGAACTTCATTTCCTTCCTGTGCCGCTTGAATACCAAAGCAAGGGCATCCGATAATTCCAAGCGCCGCATGCAAACAGATTGGGCAGATGAGTCGGGAACGAACACAGACAATAGTCTTTACAGAAGTTTCCGTTTTGGTGGAAATTCGCGGCGAAGCGGAAATGCTGATTCTTGTCAGACACAAAATACGGCATGGGTTTGACAAAGCTCCGCAGAAACCGAAATGATCGGGCAGGCAGAAATCAGTTGTGATGAAAACTCCAATTCCTCCGGCGCCGATGTTGCGAGGCAAGTGTGGATATTCAACGCACCAGACTGCTTGGGGAAAAACTCACCGCGTCCACGCTCCCGGCCGCACCATGCTGAGCATCAAAAGGAGCATCTTTCAAAAACTGTTTAACCGTATTGGCACAAAGGATTTCGCCCAGAAGTCGGAACCTGAATCAGAGCCACAAGGAGGGAGGAAACGGGATGATATACCCAACGTCGTTCGATCAGATTTCGCCCAGTTACACCCAATGCTCGCGCAACCCGGAAACAATACGCTTACTTCTCCGCCCGCGTCGGGAAGATGGCCGTCCGGTGATTGGACTGAAACTCCGGCCCAATTTTGGAGTAGGTGATGTTTTTGGGAAGCAGCTCGTTGACGCTTGTCCCCAGTGCCTTGGCCAGAAAAAGCAATTCGCAGTCCGAAACCCGCCGCAGGCGCAATTCCAGCTTTGCCAATGAATGCCGGCTTACAGTCCAGCCGAGCAGTTGCATTTTTTGCGCGAGCTTTTCCTGGGTCCAACCTCGCTTGCTGCGGTATTTCCGCACCTGTGGGCCAACGAGATTCAGTCCAAGCTTCATTTCTGCGCCTGACTCTAGTCGAGTAGCCGGTCGAAACTGTTTCCCACATGAGCACCAAGAAGTTCACAAAGCCCTTGCCTTTGTCGCAGGCTGCGCCTACAAACAAGGCCGATCTTTCGTTCATCAAGAAGAAGGGCGGTATCAGTTCTTCTGGACGGCAAAGGGCCGGGTTCAACAAATTGAGCAGGGAAGTAAGATTTTTGAAAGAACCTCCCATTTTGGACCGTATTAAAAGTGGGATTGTGTACCGACTCAGGATAAATCAGTAGAGACCCTAGAAAACTATGAAAACCACCAGAACCCTTTGGATTGCCCTGGCCTCAGTGTCGGGCATAGGTGCACTTGCCATAGCCGCCTTGACCGCCCTGGCCGACACCCCGGCTCCAGTCATGACGATGACGCCACTGGCGAGCAACCAGTTTTCCATCACCATCACCAATGGCGTGACCAACGTGAATTACGAACTGTACTGGACGCCCATGTTGAATGACGCGGCCTATCCGTGGCAGTTGCTGGTGGAAGGCGCTCCCCTGCAAACCAACTTCACCGTGGACGGCGGCATTTCGCCGATCGGCTTTTTCCAGACCCGGGTGGGCAGTGATGCGGATGGGGACGGAGTTCCCAACTGGATGGACGCCGATCCCAACAATCCGGCGGTAGGGGCGCTTACCGTCATAATCAACAGCCCCACCAACGGCGCGGTCGTTCAGTAATCTTCTCCTCTTCAGTTTAAAACCTAACCAATCAATCATCATGAGGGTACCTTTTTGCAGATTCTTATCAGCCGTCGCTTGCTTTTTGTCATGTGCGGCGGTCTCCTTTGCTCAGAACGGCACGGTAAATTTTGGGAGCGGTGGGTTCTATGCCCATGCCAGTCAGGGCAGCGCCACGGTGTTTGTGCAAGGAAATAACAACTCTCAGTTTCCAGTCGCAGCCTCCATTTTCGCCCATAGCACCAATACGTCCCATCCGCCGCCTAGCACGGCGGTTTTTTTCACGGACTACACCACCAACTCGGTTTTTCAGAACCATTTCGGAGAAGGGGCTGGGGCTGCCTCCCTGAGTGGTCCGCAGAACAACACCGTATCTTTTCAGATTCCCTTGTTGGTCAACACAAATCTTCCTGCGGCGGGGCGCACCATCGTATTGGGCTTCTGGAGCGCCGCCGGCGGAACGACCATCGTCGCCCCCAGCACTTGTACCATTACGATTATTTCCGACCCATTGGTGACCCTGACCGCCACGAAACCCAGCGCCAGCGAAAACGGCCCCACGCCGGGCGAATTCACCGTGACCCGTTATGGCGAGATGCTGGACGACCTGACCGTCAATCTTACGGTGACCGGCACGGCGACCTATACCAGTGACTATTCCTTCACAGGCTCGCAGGTGACTTCACCCACCACCGTCGTGATTCCCGCAGGGACGGCTTCCGCCACCATCACGGTTTCGCCGGTGGATGACTCGCTCCCGGAACCGGATGAAACCGTGATCGCGGCGCTGGCACCCGGCACCTACACCACCAACACGCAGAGCGTTGCCACCGTCACCATTTCGGACAACGACCCGCTGGTAAATATCACCGCGACGGACGCCAGCGCATCGGAAGGCGGTGATAGCGGCCTCTTCACCATCACCCGCACCGCCGACCCGAGCATTCCGCTGACGGTTTTTTACACCATCACTGGAACCGCCAAAAACGGAGTGGATTATGCGTTCATCACCAATTCCGTGACGCTGCAATCGGGGGAAACCTACAAACCCATCACCATCGCGCCGACCGGAAGCATTCTCACCAATTCCCCGGCGACCGTGATTTTGACACTGGTCTCCACCAATACCTACACGCTCGGAACCCCCACTTCGGGCACGGTCACCATCACCAATTACAACGACAGCGCCCGTCCCGTTCCGACCAATTCTTTCGGACTGGCGGCCAACGCCCGCACCGGCAGGTTCCTGCGGGGTTCCGGGACCATTCCCAGCTATTGGTCTTTCGTCATTCCGGTGGATTTGGAAAAGGGCGTGCCCTTGGACAACATCGGCGGCGTTGCCACCAACCTTTTTTCACCCAATCCCTGGACCAACACGCTTTCCCATTACAACGCCACCAATTCAGGCCGGTTCAGTTTCCAGAACCCCATTGCCTCCTTTGGCAGCCGGGTGGGTGGTTCTCCCTTGTATTATGGGCAGCCCTACACCTTCGGAGTTTATGCCGGTGACCCCGCGCCCACCGCCTACACCAACGCCAATGCTTACACCAACGCGATTCGCATCCAGGTATATCAGCAGGGCACAATGGCTTTCGTTGGCACGACCGTAATTGGCATTCCCAATCCCGCTTCCAGCACTGAATGGGCTGCTTTCATCACCAACGGCTATACCAAGGCGGTCACGAACTTTGGCCTGACCACCATCCTGACCTTTGACCAACCGGGCTTGGTTACTTGGGACACATTCCCGGGCGTGAGCGGGAATGACTTTGCCTATCACCTGATCCACACCGCGAGCCAGGGAGCGACCAATTACGTGTACATGGTGGAATTGGCGGGCGGCATCGCGTCGGGCTGGATGGTGGTGGATGGCAGCAACGCCCGAAGCTGGTCTCGCCTCTACACCATGGAATACGAATCGCGCCCGCCGTGGCGGGCCGTGGTGGTGGACCAACCCACGTTTCAAGCCGTGCCCATGCCCCCATCCTATCTGGGCATGTCGCCGGATGAACTGGCAACCAATTCACCGCCCGTCACCAATACGGTGGCCCTGTCCCCGTCTACTTGCACGAACCTGGACCAAAGCCCCGAACTGCGGCGGCACCCGATACTGGACCAGTTCGTTGCCAACTTGGGCAAGGACCCGATGTTGCTGGCCAATTACGTTATCAATGAAATCGAACTGACCGACGCCATTGATTACAGCGACAGCGGAGTCATCAATGAGATAGCCGTCAATCCGGGCGGGGTCAGCCGCGGAGCCTTGGGAACTTTTCTAGAAAAGCAAGGCTCTCCGGTGGAGCAGTGCGGATTGCTTATCTACTTGTTGCGTCAGGCCGGGGTGCCGGCCACGTACGTCTTTCCTCCGCACAACGGCCTGCTCATGGTGGACACCCGGTTGAGCACCCTTTTGCGCATGCAGGTGCGGGGAGCAGTCCGACATGATGGACTGCAATACACCACCAGCACTTTGATACCGGTCAATTATCCTTGGGTGGCGGCATACATCGGCACCAATTGGGTGCATATTTTTCCCTGGCTGAAGGACACCGAGGTTTCCGAAGGCTTTGATCTCCATGATTTCCTGCCCCCGCCTGACAACACGCCGTACAAGTGGTCGCGTGATTATATTTACGGCGCGACCAACATTCTGAACCTGAGCCGGGAGGACGACACGCCGATGACGTTGTATCCGCTCTGGCTCAAGAAGACCCTCAATGAATCCGTGCCGGGAATGTCCCTGGACGATTTTGGGATGCACTTCCGCAACCGCCCGCAATACCGCTCGCGCTGGACCGATTTCCCGAATCCAACCTACGTGACCAATTCCAGCATTGCGGTCGAAAGCTTGGGTTCAACCGGCATCACCAACGTCAATCCCGCCTTCACCAACATCTTCGACACCATCAATGTGGAGGTAAAGAGCGTCACCAATCCGGGAACGAAAGTTTCCTCGGGTGATTTGAAACTGGCGGAATTAAACGACCGCCGTTTCCTGATCCGCCATGATTTTGTGGACGCCAATACCGCCCGCCTGGTCATGTCGCTGGCGCCCTTCCGCACCAATATTGCCACCGTCCGGGACTTTTCCACCGTTACGCAGGTTTTCCCGCCCAATACCAATGCCCTCTGCTATCTGGTGTCCAGCAACACGCTGGGGGTGACGGACAACTCGTTGCAAGTGACGATTGTTCACAAGTGGCACCGCTCGCTCCCGTCCGGCTTCTCAATACCAAACCCTGATTCGGTTTATCTCGGCTACAACAGCAGTCTAGTCTTCACCAACATCCGCACCATGCGGAAGGGCGACTTTGCCGCCGTCTGCCTCGATATGGGCCGGGTGAACCAGGCCATGCTCAATGTCCACGCCCAGGACATCTGGCAGATGGAGCAGCAGATTGCCGCCACGCCTTCCATCACCAACAGCCTTCCCGCCGACCGTTACCGGGGCGACGTACTTTATTTAATGGGCATGTCGTATTTCAAGAAATGCGACGACTTCCGCCAGTTCACCACGCCCTTGCATAAGGCCAACATTCTCCGTTTCCATGCTTCGGGCTTGGCCAGCCTTGTGGCCAAGCACAACCCGGACGGGACCTTGCCCAACGGCCAGATCATCCTCGTGCAGCCCAAGGTGGACATGTTCTACAAGGAAATTGCCATTGTGGGCGGGAGCACCTATCACTTGGAGGACGGAGACGACACCTTCAACCAGGCCGACCGATGGTTTGACCTTTTCATCACGGCAGGCTCCGCCGCGGAGCATGGCATTCTTAACCAGTTCTTTGGCCAGTCAGATGCCATCTCCACGATCAAGCTATTGCGGCTGTCGCTCACCCAAACAACCAACGGCATCATCAACCTGAACCGTTACAACTATGTCACCGAAGGGAACAAAACCTATCCGGCCAGTTCGACGAACAAGCTCAAGGATTTTGTTCCCACGTTATGGCAGGCCGTCACCAATGCCTTCACCGCCTCATACTCTTCCAACAACGTCGAGGCGTTCGTCACTCCCGGCCTCATCCGCAATGCCAGCAGTTCCTATCAGGGCATGGGGGCGCTCATCCTTTCACCGGGCACGTTTTCGGCCCTCATCGGCCCCAATAATTACAACGGCGGGTTTGGCGAGAACATGCCCGACCCGTCTTTCGATCCCAACAACCTCACGCAGACCAAGCTCAGCCAGGACGAGAACGGGGACTTCTCTTATCAGACCAGCGCGGGCACGGCCAGCGCCCCCAATTTGGTGTCGCCCGTCGATGCCGCCTACGACGCCGGCAACACCATCAGCGGCATCAGTTCGGGAGCAGCGAAGCTCGACCCCACCCAAACTTCCGAGTTGGACGCGTACAAGGGGCAGAGCGGCGACGCCTCCAACGTGCGCAGCACGCAGTATCAGGACATGCAGAACAATGGGGCTTTGGCGCAGACGGTGAACCCCGACTATCTGCAAGCGATTCAAGACCCGGTCAATTCCATCGCCGGAGATTTTTATGTCGATGACACCGACCTGGTTTTGCCCGGCCCGTTCCCCTTGCAAGTCCGCCGCAATTATTCCAGCCACAACCTGTTTGACGACGAGCTCGGCTACGGCTGGAAGCTCTGTTATTTTCCCTATCTGGCCATCAACCAGGGGACCAACACGATGAATTGTGCCGAGTCTGACGGCACGGTGGTCACCTACCGCCAGATCGTCGGCAACACGAACCTTTATCAACCGCAAATACGGGACAATCCGCGCCTGCAAAACTGCGGCGGGTCCTTTGCCAATCTGTTGAACGGCAGCATCACCAAACTGGTGACCAACAGCGTGACCAGTTACACGATGAAATCCCCGGATGGCAGCAAGCGGGTGTTCACGGTAAAGACCTTCCCGATCAGCACGCTCATGCGCAGCCGCCCCTATCTAGACAGCTGGACGGACAGTCGGGGCAATTTCCTGCGTTTTTATTATGGCAGCAATTCAGCCAACACGGATTACGGGCTAGTGAACCGGATTGAGGCCAATAACGGCAATTTCCTGAGCCTGCAATACGACGTGAGCGGCCATCTCACCGACATTTTCACTGGCGACGAACGCCATGTCAGCTACCAGTACGACACCTTTGGCGACCTGGTGACCGTCACGCGGGCCGACGCCTCACAAATTCAGTACGAGTACCAGCATTTGAACTTCGTCAGCAGCACCCTGACCGACCTTTATTCCAGCCACTTGCTCATTCATGAATTCAAGCCCGAAGGGCGCGCTTTGGAAAACCAGTACGACTCGCAGCGCCGCGTCATTCAGCAATCCTCCACGGTTGGCTACGATCTGCGGTTGGTCCGCAATGCGTCCTTCGCTTATTCCAACAACTTCAACCTCACCAATTACTGGACGAACTTCCTCACGGGTTTCACGCTCGTTTCGGACTGCTTCTCCAACGTCACGCGCTTTGACTATACCAACAGCTTGTTGCGCAAAATCACCGACCCGCTCAACCGCATCACGCTTCAGGATTGGTACGCCACCAATGATGTCAGCATCGGGGCGTATCCCAACGGCCTCAAGAGCACGACGGACCCGCGCCTGCTGGTCACCACCCGCATGTACGATTCCTTTGGCAATGTGACGAACGTCACCACCAAGGGGGATCTCACCGGAAATGGCAACACCAATGAAACGGCGGTCGTTTCGACGGCGTATAACGCCAATCTGCTCGCCACCAGCATCATTGACCCGGTGGGCAACCAGACCGTTTACACCTACACCAACACCACCTATCCGTATTTAAGGACGACCGAGGAACGTTACGCTTCCAGCGGAACGCCCATTTCCATAATGGTGTTTACGTACTACGACGTGACCAATTCGCCGCCGTCCGGCTTCACCAACTTTGTCGGCAGCTTTGGTTTGTTGCGCCGGATCGTGCGCGCCTCTGGCACCAGCGATGCCGCGACGAACGAGTGGCTTTATGACGCGCACGGCTTTCCCATCCAGCAGACCTCCTACACCGGCACGGGCGATCCGGCAGTCACCAAGACCATGTTTTACAACCTGCGCGGTGAACTGGTGGAAAGCGACGATGCGGCCGGCCGCGCCACGGTTTACACGTACGACGGGATGGGGCGGCCGGAATCCCAGGAGGTGTTTGATGAGTACGGGGACCGGGTTTCGGTCGCAACCTCATACTACAATGGGAACGGGGAACTGACCTGGAGCGACGGCCCCCGTTCCGCACCGGAGGATTATGCCTGGCGCGATTACGACGGCGCAGGCCGCAAGGTGCAGGAAGTCCATTGGCGCACCCAGGCCGCGCCGGACGCGACCGGCGTGCAGGCCCCCGCCGGGGACGCTCTCTATGCCAGCAGTTTTTTTGAGTACGACCCCTTTGGCAACCTGATCAAAAGCATTGACCCACGCGGCAACTATCAGCGCATGAAATATGATGCCGCTGGGCAACTCATGGAACAACGCGCCTATGACGGTACCACCGGTCAGGCTCTCTCCACCAACCGTTTCGGGTACGAGCCGGGCGGCTTGGTAGCCTTTGCAACCAACGCTGTAGGTGGGGTCACCGCCAAGGTGTATACCTGGGCCGGGCGACTGGAATTCCAGAGCAATCCCGACGGTTCCACCAATGGCTGGACCTATTATCTGGATGGCCGGTTGCGGCGGCAAATACAGCGCAACGGCGCGTACTCCGAGACCACTTATGATGACGCCAACCGCATTGCCACGCGCATCTTTTATGCTTCGGGCGGTTCGCCATTGGCCACCAATTCTTTGGTGTTCGACCGGCGCGGAAACGTCATCCAAACCGTGAACGCGGCAAGCAATGTTTTCACCAACACATACGACGGTCTTGACCGCATCAAGATTTCCGCCGGTCCCGCCATTGTAAGCGTCTCCGGCACCACCAATATTATAGGTCCCGGAGGCGGTCTGACCACGAACTTCGTCCAGCAGGTGACGACCAATTTCTACGATGCTGCCGGGGTTGTATTCACCAACATCAATGCGTTGGGTGAGCAAACCGTCACCGCGTATGATGCTCTCAATCGCACGACGGACATTTTGGTTTATGCCCCCTCCAACGCCACGCCAGTGCGCGTGCGGGAGTTCGACTACTCCGCCGATCAGCATCTGGTGACAGTTTGGGAGGGCACCGGCTCAAATGCCGTGCCGACCCAGTACGGACTAGACAACGCCGGCCGCACCATCGTCACCTTTCGTTATCCGACCTATCCCACTTCCGGCCTGATCGAATTCACCACGCAGGACTACGATGCCACCGGCAACCTCACCGCGCGCAAACAATGTTCATGGAGCAATTTCGTGGTGACGGTCTGGAGCACCAACGCCTGGACGTACGATGGACTGAACCGGGTGAGCACCGAGACGGGACGCGATGGGGCGACGACCACCTTTGCGTATGATGCCTTGGGGAATGTCACCAATCGCGTGATGCCCGGCAATATTCTTGGCTGGACCGCCACATACAACAATGCCGGTCAAATCCTGACCGAGAACGACAGCAACGGCGCGCAGACAGCCCGCCACTTCACCTACACCTATTATCCGTTGGGTGATCAATGGGCCGGATTGCGCAACACGGTCACGGACGACCGCAGTGTCGTCCAAACCAATTCGTATGACAATTACCTGCGAGTCGCGGGTGTTGCCGCGACCGGGCCGTTGACGGAACAGCAAATGTCCTGTAGCTGGCAGTACGACCCGCGCGGATTGCTCACGACCATCACGCAATCATACGCCAACACCAACGCCAACCCGACCACGACCATCACCCGTTCCTACGATCCGTATGGTCAACTCACCGGCGAAAGTACTTCGCTCAATGGGAGCGGCCTGACTTCTGCCGGAGCGGGATGGGATTCAGCGGGCCGCAGGGCATCGGTTGCGGGCATGAGCTTCCACTACCGGGCCGACGGGTTGATGAGCGGGGTAAATGGCGCGACGTTTGGCTATGGTGACAATGGCCTGATGACCGGGCGCACCAACAGCCCCCGCGCCATGACGGTGGACCAGCGCGATGGCGCTGGCCGCCCGGTGCAGGCCACCACCCGCGTCAATCTGTCCACGGTTTTGACCGAGAACTGGAATTGGACGCCGGACGACCTGCCCGCCTCCTATACGGCCAACCGGAGCGATTACACCGATTCACGCCAGTTCACATACGGAGCGGCCCATCGCAGGTTGACGCAGGAAACCCTTAATCTCGGTATCGGCCAATCGGTCACCAACAATTACACGTTTGACAACGGGGCTCCGGGCGGCCTCGGTGTGCTGACCCAATCGGGCCAATCGTCCAGCCAGCCCGCAACCTCGTGGAATGGCGGTCTGGATGCGTTCTCGCGAGTTTCGACTGAAACCAACACCGTCATTCATCGCAGCGCCAGCGGCAGCGTGAACGGCGCGGCCACGCTCCGGGGCTACCTCAACGGCCAGGGCCTGGACGTGCATTATGATTCGCACAGCGCCAGCGCGTGGAGCGTGGACATGGCCCTGGTTCCCGGCACCAACACGCTCGCGGTGTATGCCGACCATCCCAGCGGACTATTCACGACCAACCGGGCCAGCACCTTTATCGTCACTAATGCCGCCTTCGATAACGAAATCAGCGGGTACGACGGCGCGGGCAATGTCACCAGCCGGGTCTGGAAGCGAGCGGACGGACAGGTGGTGCGAACGCAGACCCTCACTTGGGATGCCTTCGGCCAGTTGGTGAAGGTGACCGAGCGGGACACCAATAACAACGGCTTCAATTTTGAATCCGATTTTGACGGCTTGGGCAGGCAGGTTCGGACCATCGAGACAACGGTAAGCAACAATGTTGCCTTGGCCGCCAATCCCGCCCCGGTGACCGTTGCTTTCACCTACGACCTGCAGGTCGAATTTCTGATTGCGGGCATCAACGTCAGTCAGGGAATTAATTCGCGCCAAGATTCGCTGGCTTACGGGCCGGACTTGAGCGGCTATTACGGGGGTATGCAGGGTGTGGGCGGCTTGGAGTCGGTCACCAGCGGGCCATTCAACACCACCGTCACGACCATCAACGACACCTTTGGCAATGTGCTGGGGGCCGTCACCAACGGCGCAGTGGCGTGGAATGCTTCGCGGGTGAACCTGTACGGGCCGGTGGACGGCTACGCACCGCCACGATTGTCCCTAACTGCTCCCGCCTATTCCAGTCTCGCCTGGCGCACCCGGCCTCTTAACGCGGCGGGGCTGATTCATCTGGGCGCGCGTCCATACGATTATGCGCGCCGGGCGTTCCTGTCGCCTGACCCGCTGGGCCATGATTCGGATTCCGCCTTGAACACCGCGTTCATGGGCAACCCCGCCAAATTTTTCGACCCCGAAGGAAGATATGGCAAAACGCTGCCTTTTGAGAATTTTGCCATGGGAAATGCGTATGACCGCGACTCTCAATTCCGGGCACTGATTCAAAATGCCTTCTCGTCTTACGGCATTAGTGGTGCAACGTCGTGGAACAACCTCCCGTACTCCGTCCGCCTGGGTGCTATTATGGCGGAAGCGGGGGGCAACAACCCGACGGATGCGCTGGTGGACAATCGGTCCTTTGGCCAGAAATCAGCAGATTTTGCCCGAGAGAACATTCTCAACCAGCCGCAACGGGACGCGGCGTGGAACGAACTGGTAAATCATGATTTTAGCACGGCTTGGGGCGTGGCGACGTTCATAGATGCCGGGATTAGTTATACTGCCAATACGGTTGATGCGGGCGCCAATTTGATTCCGATTGTCGGCACCGGCAAAATGTTGGTTGAAGACGCGGTCAAAGTTGGCATCAAGCAGGTCGGAAAGGTGTTCGTCAAGGATGCCGCCGAGGACATAGCAAAGACCGAGGCCAAACAAATTGAAAAAGCAATTGCGGAAGATGTTAGCAAGTCAGTCCCAAAAGCCGAGCAATTAGAATTCAAGTTTACTGAGCCTGTAAGCGGCCCTTACGACCAGATCGCAAATCCGAAGAACGTCACTTCAGGTGGAGAGTTTACAGCCGCTCAAAAAAAGGCGTACTATGAAGCGAATATGGAAGCCAACGGAGGAGTGCTCAAAGATGACGTCACAGGTGAAACTCTCCAGTACCCACAGAAGAGCCAAAGGGGTGTTACCCCGCCCCCGAATGAAGCGCAAATTGATCATTACTACCCTAGTTCAGAGGGTGGACTTAACAGCAGCGCAAATGCTAGAGTACGATCAAGGGAAGCAAACCGGGCAAAATCAAATGCAACCCCTTGGTAAAAGAACATGACAATACCGACTCCAGACAATTTGAAAAAGATTTCCAAGTCGCTTGCGACTTTGGATGCGATTATAATGCAAGAATGGGAACTCCGATATTATTCGCATAATTCTCATTGGGCACCAACCGAAGAAATGTCCTCTATGCGGAATGGGAGTGGAGATCACTATTTCGTTTGGTTTACTCCCAATGGCTCTGTTGGTAAAGGATTTTGTAAGGGGACTGCGATTTCTAAGGAAAGGGCTTATGAAGGGATTCCCGAAGCATTCGTGCGGTCATTTTTGGAAGAACCGGCCTTTTTAAGTTCAGAGGTTTCGTTTGCATTCTGGAGTTTAGAACAAACCACTGAATGGGCTGTTCGCCCTAGAGACGCATTGCAAAGGGAGGGTTGCCCTGACCAACTTCTGGGTGTGGTGATGGGAGGGCCGGAATCCTATCAGAAATGGGCGAAGGATTACTACGAAAGGGACATACCTATTACTGCTGTATTGGCCGTTTTCAGGCACGCTCCTGTCGATGAGACACTTCTTGCCCAACTCAATCCAGGAGCCGATAGGGCACAACTTGCCGCTGATCTAGCTGAAATTGGCTACCCCAGTGTGCTTTAGAATAATTCAAATTGAACGATGCACTGGAGCCTTGCTTTCGGGCATTGATCGAGCAGCATTTGATGGTTGGCGCTCTTCGTATTGGCAGGAGAGGCCCGCGAATCTCGGACGATGATGTGGGTTATGACTGACTTTCAGGAACTTAAAAGTTTAATCGACACCAAGCGCGGCAGTTGCGTGGATTTCGGGACTCATAAAAATGCTCCGAGCGAAGAATGGGTTAAGAAGGCAGAAGAGCGACTTGGAAATCGTCTGCCACCAACTTACAAATGGTTCCTCTCAAATTATGTGTATAGCATCCTTGCGTTAATGACCCCTTTTGTTAAAATATTTTGAATGCTGAGGCACCGGTTCCGTCACTCAGGTCGAATGCGATTGAAACTTAAACCACGAACTTTCTGCGACACGCAGGACCAGAGATTGCCATGATTGTTTCGCCTCTAAAAATACTGAAAAGCATTTCCAAGTCGCTTACAGAGCTTGACGCGATCACACCTGAGCTTTCCCCGATGAAATGGCTGGTCGGTTTAACATTGGTATTTGGCTGCCTCTCATCCACAGTCGCGCAAGAGGCGACATTTCGATTCTTGCCGCCGGATGGCGCTTTCATATCTATCAAGAACCACCGCGAGACGTGGGACTTGAAAACCGGAATGAAAGAGCCAAACAAAGATGTAGAGGATTCGATGCAAGAGATGCGAGTCCATAAAGTCCAAGAGGGCTATCAAATTACGG
>JAQGPB010000227.1 GCA_028293265.1 Pedosphaera sp.
GCAACAAAGGCTGTTGGGAAGCTCTCTCCAGCCGTTCCGCGCTTTTCCGTCAGGTCCAGCAGGCCGTCAAAGATGGACAGAAAACCGTTTTGACCAGCATGCTTGGCGATGACTTGAGAGACCTGCGCAGCGGTGATTTGCGCAAGGCCATCAAGCAGGGCGATAAGTTTGTCGAACACATCGTCGAGGAAGCCGCCAAATACACCGGCATCGCCGTCGCCAACCTGATCAACATTCTCAGCCCCGAAGTCGTGGTGGTCGGCGGCGGCCTGATGGACGCGCTCGAAAACGAAATGATGCCCGTCGTCGTTGAAACGGCGCGCGAACATGCCTTCCCCGGCGCCGACAAGGGCGTGAAAATCCTTGCCTCGAAACTCGGCGACGACGCCGGCATCACCGGCGGCGCCGTCCTCGCCCGCCGCGAAACAAAGTGATTTTTATGTCCCGGACCTGAACTTGTCTTTATAGGAGCCGACGTGAGGAGGCTCTGACTAATTCCCGCCGAATATGCCCACCACCCGCCGCGCCGTCATTGATGTCGGCACGAACTCCATCAAGCTGCTCGTCGCCGACGTGCGGGAGGGCGCGGTCGAGCCGGTCTGGGAGGACAGCGAGCAGACCCGTTTGGGCGCGGGCTTTTACGCGACCAACCGCCTGCAACCCGAATCCATCGCGCAAACCGCGCAGGCTGTTGCCACCTTCGCGGCCAAGGCGCGCGAATTGCAGGCCGTCGCCACCCGCGTCATCGCCACCAGCGCCGCGCGCGATGCCGTCAATCCCGCCGAGCTAACCGCCGCCATCGAGCGCGCCGCCGGTCTGAAAGTCGAAATCATCTCCGGCGAACAGGAGGCCGGCTGGGGATTTCAAGGCGTGAACACCAACCCGGAACTTGCGCGTCATCCCTTGCTGTTGATGGACGTCGGCGGCGGCAGCACGGAATTCATCCTGGGCGAAAAAGCGGAAAAACAATTTGGCCGGAGCTTTCAATTGGGCACCGTGCGCCTGCTCGAAAAGCTGCCGCACTCCGATCCGCCCACCGCACTGCAACTGGCCGACACCCGCCAGTTCGTAAAAATGTTTCTCGAAAACGAAGTGCGGCCCGAGCTGGAGCCGGCGCTGGCCCGTCACGCCCAGCCCCGCGATGAACTGCAACTGGTCGGCACCGGCGGCACCGCGACCATCCTCGCGCGCATGGCCGTCCGCCTCGCCAGCTACGACCGCCGCCTGATCGAAAGCGCGCGCATCACCCAATCCCAACTCCGCGCGCAAGTCGAAAATCTCTGGACCCTGTCGCTCGCCGAACGAAAAAAAATCCCCGGCCTCCCCGAAAGCCGCGCCGACGTCGTCCTGACCGGCATCGTCATCTACGAAGCCGTCATGGAAGCATTTGGCTTTACCAATCTGCGCATCAGCACCCGCGGCCTGCGCTTCGCTGCGGTGATGGGTGAGACGAATCGCTGATCGTTAACACAAGAAAAAATGACCGGAAATGAAATTTTTAAATCCGGTCGGCGCAAGGGCGCATCTCATTTTCTTGCAGCCCCAACGGGGCGAAATAATACAGCCCAGGGCAAAGCGCAGCGCCGCCCTGGGTAAAAGCCGCAAACCGCCCAAGCCCTGAAGGGGCGGCATAAAATGTGAGGTTGGGGCACATGGGCATGGATTATATCGCCCTTTCAGGGCTAAAGCTTCCTTTGAACTGCCTCCCCAGGGCGGCGCTGCGCTTTGCCCTGGGCTGTATTAGTACGGCCTTTCAGGCCTTTCGGATTGTGTGAAGCTGCCTGCCAGAAACTGAGATGCACCCTCAGCGCAAGGGCGCATCTCATTTTCTTGCAGGACCGAGCAGGGTTTGTGGAAAAAAGCGCTCCGTTCATGCTCTCCTAACGGAGCTTTGCAGAAGCCTCAACCGGTTCCGCCGCTTGTCTGTCGTCCGTCAATGCCGCTGGCAAAAGGGCCCGTACCGCGAAGGAAACCACCAACATTACCGTGGTTCCAATCAATGCGTACCAAGGCCAAAATATTTCCGGCACATGCACAACCAGCATTCCGGGATAAGTTTCTAACAACAATATTCGATTCAACCCGACGAGCTTTTTTCCCCGCAATGGTTTGCCAACCAGTTTGGACGTTTCTTCCGACAGCTTCACGCTGGCGAAGCGCTGAACATCATAAATTAGCTCGCTTTGAATAATTCGATTCAAATCGGCAAGGAGCGCTGTTTGCAATTCTGCATTCGTGCCGCCGTCATAATTGGACAACGAATTCCGGGTCGAGGCCGTGAGTTGCTGGTTGAGATATTGGGCAATGCCGCTTTGCGCCACTGGCTGTTTAAGCTCCATCGCAAACGCTTCCAACTTCACAATATCTTCGGCGTAAAATTGAGGAGTGCGGAAATAATCAAACTTCGGCAGCACTTGAATCCCGGTCATCACCAGCAGCGAAGCCGTCATGCCAACCAGGATGGGCGTTGCCCGGCCTTTCTTCCAGAATATGGCGAGCAGCAGTCCGCCGAGCAGCGCGCCACTCGTCAGGCCGCGCAACGCGAAAGATGCATTCAGCACGAATTCCACCTGCCGGCTGATATAGGCGATCAAAATGAGCACGACGGCCCAGCCAACCGTGGAGGTTTTGCTGAAGCGCAAATAAAATTCCTCGCTGCGGGCCTTGGTGGAAAGCGCCTTCACAAAATCCATCGTGGAAACGGAAGCGAGCGAAGTCAGCGCGGAACTGACCGAGGACATGGCGGCGGAAAGGATGGCGACAATCAGGAAGCCTTTCAGCACATGCGGCACCTCGGTCATCATGAAAATGGGAAACACGAAATCGTTGGCCGGGATGCCGGGACCAGATTCAGGCAACGGAATTTGCAACTGATACTTTTGATAAAACACCCAGAGCATCGCGCCGCACAAAAGAAAGATCAGGAACAGCGGAAAGATGATCACCGCGCTCAACGCCAGCGCTTTGCGCCCGTCGCGCACATTTTTGCAAGCCAATACCCGCTGGACGATCAATTGCTCCGCGCCGTGCGAGGACATCACCATGACCGTGCCACCGAGGATGCCCATCCAGATGTTGATGGGCGCGCCCAGCGTAAACGCGCCGTTCAACCAATGGAGTTTGCCGTTCGTCGCGGCGGTATGAAACACCTCGCCCATGCCGCCGTTAAAAAATCCAGGAATGTAAAAGAGGGTGAACAACCCGCCCGCCAGGAACAAGCCGAATTGCACCGCATCGGTCCAGATGACCGCCTTCACCCCGCCGATGTAAGTATAAAGGAGCGACAACAGAACGAACAAAAGAATCGCGCCGAGGATGGGATCGCCCGTCAAAAAACCCAGCACCTTGTCGCCGAGCATGAGTTTGATGGGAATGCAGGCGACATAGACGCGCACTCCGGCGGCGAGTGTTTCGCTCAGGAGAAAAAACCCGCCGGCCATCTGGCGCACCGAGGGGCCGAAGGCGTTGGAAAAAAGCTGGTACGGCGAATAAATTTCGCCCTTGAAATAATGCGGCACCATGATGATCGCGAGAATGATGCGCGCAATCACATAACCCACGATCATCTGGAGAAAGGCCATGTCGGTGCCGTAAGCCATCGCCGGCACGCCGATGATCGTAAGCGCGCTGGTTTCCGCGGCTACGATGGAGAGGCCGATGCCCCACCACGGGATGTTTTTGCTGCCGAGAAAATAATCGCGCGTGTTTTTCTGGTCCTTGCCGAACCAGACGCCGAGCAGGATGATGCCGCCCAGGTAAAGAACGATGACCCACCAATCCGCCGCGTTGAAATAGCTGTTCATGAAATCAAGCGTTCCATTACTGAAGAAGACACCGGACAATAGCCAGAAAAAACTTGGCAATCCGCAGAGGAAAGGCAATCGAAAGGTGCTTTGGCTCGCAGTTCGAGAGTTCCAAAAACCCGTGGCGCAGGTTTGGAAACCTGCGCCACGGGGGAGACTTGATTCATGCCCTGCTTGTAATCCACCCCATTCCCGTTTAAATCTAGGGCATGGCTGACGCGAATGCTGCTTTGCTGCTCACGGGCGGACGGGTGATTGATCCGGCGTCCAATCTGGATGCCGTGGCGGATGTGTTGATCGTGGCGGGGAAGATTGCCGCCGTCGGACGCGAGGCGGCGGCGCAAGCACCGGCCACGACGGAGCGTTTGGACGTGCAGGGATTGGTGGTCTGCCCCGGATTGATTGATCTGCACGTGCATTTGCGCGAGCCGGGCCAGTCGGCGAAGGAGACCATCGCGACGGGCACGGCGGCGGCGGCGCGGGGCGGTTTCACCTCGGTGGTCTGCATGCCGAACACTTCGCCGGCGATTGACAATCCCGGCACCGTCGCATTGATCCGCGAAAAGGC
>JAQGPB010000252.1 GCA_028293265.1 Pedosphaera sp.
CGCAAATCAGCAGCAACGCACCTCCTCCCATCCGAAAAGATGCCTCAAACGAGGGTGCGCTCAAAACACTGGCCTCTTCGCCAGCCATCAATCCGGCGCCTGATAAAAATTAGCCCTCGCGCTTCTCGTCCAGGAATACCAGGCGCACAGCGCCTTCCTTGGGCTTGGTGAAATTATCCAGCAGATTTGAATTGGCGACCGGTTGCGCGGGCATCGGCGATTTTGCCTCGCCGCTTTCAGTTTCGGGATCAAGCGCGGAACGCAACGCGCCCTCGACCAGTTGGGCGCAATGAATCTTCATCGGCGGCAACGGCCCGAGTTCGCCCGCCAGTTCCTCGGTTTTCATCGCCAGCGCTTCGGCGGCGGTTTTGCCCCGGATCAACTCCGTGGCCAGGCTCGCGACCGCAATCGCCGTCTCGCAACCGAAGGATTGGAATGTGGCGCGGTCAATGACCTTCCTGCCGTTCTCCTCCTTGAACTTGACCCACATCCGCAGCATCTCGCCGCACTCGGAATTGCCCACCGTGCCGATGCTGTCCGCGCCCGGCATCTCGCCCATGTTTTGCGGGTTCGACAGCGCCGCTTGAATCCGCTTTTGCAGGTCTTCAGTCATACTTGATTTACGATATACGATTTACGATTGACGCGCCACTTTTCTATGCGCGCGTCAATCGTAAATCGCAAATCGTAAATTCCTAAGCCAATTGATACCGCCTCACCGTCGCATCCACTTCCCGCGCCCAGGCATCAATGCCGCCGCGCAGGCAGCGGACATGCTCAAATCCATGCCCCATGAAATACGCCGCCGCGTCCAGCGCCAGTTTCCCGGTATGATCCACAATTACAAATTCCTCCGTGCGCGGCCAATGGGCCATGATTTCCTGCACCGTCGGTTGCGACATCAAAATCGAACCTTCGATATGCGTCGCCTCGAATTCCTCGCGCGAGCGCACGTCCAGCAATTTGAGCGACGAATTTTGCGCTCGCAATTCCGCCAGTTGCTGCGCCGTGATGAAAATTTTCTCGTCTTGCTCGTGGCTGGTCTTGATGTGCTGCAATACCTCCGCAACATCCAGGTTGTTGTTCCGCGCGCAAACCTGCCCCAGCGTCTCCGTCGGCTGAAACCCGCAACTGCTGCATCCGCCGATGTGATACTTGCGAAACAACGCCCGCTGCGCGCCGGGATAAACGGCGAGCACTTCCTTCATGTTCGACTGAGTGCCAATTGACCCTATCACATCATTCATATTCATCTCGTTGGAAATTAAGCCCCAAAAAACTTCTGAATCTCCTTCACCACTTCGATGAAGCGGTCCACTTCCGCCTTCGTATTATAAAAATAAAAACTCGCTCGCGCCGTCGAAGGCACGCCCAATCGTTTCATCAAGGGTTGGTTGCAGTGATGACCGCCGCGCAACGCCACACCACGCTGGTCCGCCACCGTCACCACGTCATGGGCGTGAACGTCGTTTAACAAAAAGCTCACCAAGCCGGCGCGGCCGGTTTTCGGGCCGAACAGGCGGATGTTTTTTAACTGTGAAAGCTGTTCGTAGGCGTAACCGGCCAGTTCCTGATCGTGTTTGAAAATATTCTCGCGCCCGATGGAATCGAGATAATCCAGCGCGGTATGCAGCCCGATCACCCCGGAAATGTCCGGCGTGCCCGCCTCGAACCGGTGCGGCGCCTGCTTGTAAGTCGTCTTGAAAAAATCCACGTTCAGGATCATCTCGCCGCCGCCTTGATACGGCGGCATGGAATTCAGGATCTCCTCGCGTCCCCACAACACGCCAATGCCCGTCGGCCCGCAAATCTTGTGGCCCGAGAAAACCAAGAAGTCGCAGCCGAGCGCTTGAACGTCCAGCGTCCGATGCCCCGCGCTCTGCGCCGCGTCCACCAGCGTGGTCACGCCAAGCTTGCGCGCGCGTTCGCACAATTCCGCCACGGGATTGACCGTCCCCAGCGTGTTGGAAATGTGCGTGAACGCAAAAAGTTTGACCTCGCGGGTGAGCAGTTCGTCCAGTTTGCTCAAATCCAGCAGCCCTTCGTCGCCGGTGACCGGCAGATAAACCAGCTTCGCCCCGGTGCGTTCCGCGAGCAACTGCCACGGCACGATGTTGCTGTGATGCTCCATTTCGGTAAGCAAAATCTTGTCACCGGCCTTGATGTTCTTGCCGCCCCACGATTGCGCCACGAGATTGATGCCCTCCGTCGTGCCGCGAGTGAAAATGATTTCGTTATCGCTCTTCGCATTGATGAATTTTGCCACCCGCACGCGCGACGCCTCGAAGGCGTTCGTCGCGCGGTTGCTCAATTCATGGATGCCGCGATGCACATTGGCGTTGTCGCGTTCGTAATAATCGCGCAACGCCTCGATCACCGCGCGCGGCTTCTGGCTGCTGGCGGCGTTGTCCAGATAAATCAACGGATAGCCATGTACTGCCTGGTCCAGGATGGGAAAATCCGCGCGCAATTTCGCCCAATCAATCATCGGTTTTGGTGCGGTAACAATGTCAGTTTCAGTAATCATTCACAGCAATCCCAGTTGCAATTTCGCCGCTTCGGTCAGCATGCCCTGGTTCCATTGCGGCTCCCAGACCAGTTCCACGTTCACGTCATCCACCGCTTCAATCGAGAGCAGCTTGTTTTGCACATCCTGCTGCAAAGTCGGCCCCATGCCGCAACCGGGCGCCGTCAGGGTCATCTTCACATCCACGCGATAACTGTTCTGCGCGGCGGGAATCGGCTGAATCTTGCAATCATAAATCAGCCCGAGGTCCACGATGTTCACCGGGATTTCCGGGTCGTAGCAGGAGCGCATCTGGTTCCAGATTTCCTTTTCCATTTGTTCGACATTCACCGGCCCGTTGGCGATTGGATTTGGAGTCGCGGGCTTCGCGGCCGCTTCCATGCCGAGCGCGTCCGCGTCCTTGCTCTCGATGCGGAACATGTTGCCATTCACTACCACTGTATAAGTGCCGCCCAGCGACTGTGTGATGTACGCCTGTTCCCCCGACTGCAGCGTCACCTTCGTCCCCATGGGCACGACCGACGCCTCGACATCGCGCTTTAAAATGACTGG
>JAQGPB010000263.1 GCA_028293265.1 Pedosphaera sp.
GAGGCCGTCCAAGCGATACGGGCGATGGGAACCAACGCGGTGCCCTATTTGATCGCGGTGCTCGAAAAGGATGAGGTGTCGCGGTTCGACCGGTTGATGGGCCGGTCAGCCATGCAACTTCTGGATCGCCATCGTGAGGCAGCACTGGCCTTGGATGCATTGGGGCCCGAATGCAAGCCATGGATACCTGAGTTGAACCGCATTTTGCACGGGAGCGGGTCTCAGAAGGAAGCGGCGGTGGCCTTGGCGGCAATCGGGCCGGAGGGCTGGGAGGTGCTGACGCGGGCGACGGCGGAGAATGGCGAAATGGTCACCTGCTGCCTCTGGGCTTTGGGCAGTCATCGCGCGGCGGTTCCGGGAACGGTGGACGCGCTGCTGGCGAGCTATGCCAGGAACAAGCCGTTTAGCGTGGATATTTTGTCGCTATGGGCGTTGGAAGAAATCAAGCCGGACCAAGAGCAGTTGATTCCGTTGCTGCTGACCGGCCTCAAGTCTGATCGCCAAGACCTGAAATGGGGTTCGGCGGTGGTGCTGGGCCGCCTGGGCCGGAAGGCGTCGAGCGCGGTGCCGGCATTGATGGAATTATTGAACGACCGGAATCCGCTGGTCCGACATGACGCGGCGCAAGCGTTGGAGCAAATTGATCCCCAGGCCGCGGCCCGGGCCGGAGTCACTGGGGCATTGGCCTCCGAGCACATTCCCAAGACCTCGATTTTCTAAGCATTCAGCAGTTCGCGGGCAGCGCGAAGTCTGCTTCTGCCCTTAGAGAAGGGTTGCCGCGACTCCGTGACACGTCAATTCCCGCAGCCGCCAGCCCGGCAATGCCGCTTTCCAATTTCAGATGTTGAAAAAGCTGGAACGCCCCGGGATTCCCGCCGTTTCTTCATTTTTAAGGGTTGGATCTTGAGTCAATGCGAGTGGGCCAATGTCCTGCGCCGCTGCCGTCTCGATCGCATCGGCCGCCCGTTCCCATTCCCATTCCCGCTGACATGCCCAGGCCCGTTTCCATTCCCATTCCCGTTCATTGGAATCGTCATGCTCGTCAGCCGTGGCGTGCAATCCATCTCCAGCGCTTGTGCGCGATTGATGCCCACGATGTTCGCGAACACTGTCAATGCCTGCGCCGCCACCTGGTCCATGTTGTAATAGCGGTAAGTGGCCAGCCGGCCCACGAAATGAACACCTTTGATTGTCACCGCCAGCGCCTGATATTTTTTGTAGAGCTCTGCGTTTTCAGCACGCGGGATTGGATAATAAGGGTCCCCCTCGGCCTTGGGAAATTCATAGACGATGCTGGTCTTGGGGTGTTCCTGGCCGGTCAGATGTTTGAACTCAGTCACACGCGTGTAGGCGTAGTCGTTCGGATAATTGATGACCGCGACGGGTTGGTGGAATGCCTGGTTGTGCGTCTCGTGTTTGAACTCAAGGCAGCGATACGGCAGCTTGCCGTACGCGAAATCAAAATATTCATCCACCGGTCCGGTAAAGATCATCTCGCGATGGGGAATAAGCTCCTTCACTTCGCGGTAATCGGTGTTGAGGAGGACTTTGATGTTGGGATGGTCGAGCATTTTGCCGAACATCCGCGTGAACCCGTGCAGCGGCATCGCCTGGTAAGCGTCTGTGAAATAGCGGCTATCGCGGTTGGTGCGCGTGGGCACGCGCGCGGTCACCTGGGCGTCCAGTTCCGACGGGTCCAGCCCCCATTGCTTGCGCGTATAGCCGCGGAAAAACTTTTCATATAATTCGCGGCCGACCTTGTTCAGAACCACGTCCTCGGAAGTGCGGACCGGTTCCCGTTTCTCGGCGCGGCCAGCCAGAAAATCATCCATCTGAAACGCGCTCAAATTCAGGCCGTAGAGCTGGTTGATGGTATCCAAGTTGATCGGAATCGGCACCAACTGGCCGTCCACGCTGGCGAGGACACGGTGCTGATATTGCCGCCAGGCGGTGAAGCGCGAAAGGTAATCGAAAACTTCCTTGCTGTTCGTATGAAAAATATGCGGGCCGTATTTGTGGACGAGGATGCCCGCGTCGTTGTAATGGTCGTAGGCATTTCCGCCGATGTGCGAGCGCCGGTCCACGAGCAGCACCCGCTTGCCCCAGCCGCGCGCCAGCCGTTCCGCGAGGATGCTTCCGGCGTAACCTGCTCCGACAATTAAATAGTCGAACGCTTCCATCACACGGCTCCTGCTTTCACCTGTCTTTTTTTGCCGCTCGGTGTCCAGCCTTTAGGCCGTCTGTCTCTGGACCGTTTCGAACCGATGAACGAACGCTCCCGCCACGTTTGCGCGCGAGCACTTCGTCAACATGCCGCTCCATTTTTTCCACGATGCAATCCCACGTGTTTGACTCGGCCAGTTTCAATCCACGCTTGATGGCCGCCCGATCCGGCTGTTCAAGCGCCTCGCGGCACAGCGAGATAAAATGCTCGTGTGAAAACGCGATCTTCACCACCGAACCAAAATTGCTCACGACATCCGGCACCGCCGAACTCACAATCTCCCGGCCTGTCGCCATGTATTCGAGCGCCTTGGTGGGATTGATGTATTCGGTCGCCTCATTCATCGCAAACGGCATGAGGCATACATCGAAAGCCTTGCAGTAAGCCGGCAGTTGCGCGTAATCACGGCTGCCCAGCCAGTGAATGTTTGGATGACGGGGAAAAACGTGCTGCGCCACTTTCAGCACCGGCCCGATCATCACCAGCGACCATTCCGGATGGGCCTCGGCCAGTTTCGCCACCAGTTCATAATCCATCCGTTCGTCCACCACTCCGAAAAATCCCAGCACCGGTTTCGGCAGGTTCTTCACCTCTTGCGCCGGCGCCGTGCGCGGGTCGCGCGCGCGCCCAAAATGTTCATGGTCCACGCCGCAGCCGTAAAAATGGCAGTTCGGATTATGCTGCCGTTTGGCTTCGTATAATTTGCGCCCACCGGTGAAAACCACATCGGCCCGCGCCAGCAATTCGGCTTCGCGCCGGGTCAGCTCGGGATGCGCTTCGCTGAATTTGGAAAGCTCGTCCATGCAATCATACACGGTGGCAATCTCGCCCAACTGCCCCGCGAAGGCGGTCACGGTCATGGGGTCGTAAAACCACTGCACCGCATTGCGAAATTGGCCGGCCAGCGGCCCGCGCAAGGCATCCTGCACCAGTTCACGCCGCATCCGGTCCACATACGCTTCGTCGGTCCAGCGCCAGGCGGGGAATTGCAGCCGGAGGCGCGTGACGTTGGGAAACTCCGCACTCCTGTCCATGAGGCGCACACTGGGCGCGACCAAATTCGGATCCGGCCCGATGGTTTCCACGAAGAGCACCGGGTGATGCCGGCTCAGCCGCGAAAGAAATTGCTGGGGCCGCTGCCAGACCCAATCCCAGCACAGATGGCAATGGACGATGATCGGATAACCTGGGGGCGCAGGCGTTTTTTTAATCCGCTGACGGGAGCTGTTTTTGTTGCGCGCCGCCCGCGACGGGCTGGAAGGCTGAGTGTCATAATGGGTGGAATTTTTCTGATTGGGGGAGAAGGTTGCATCAGGACGATTGGGCGCGTAAGACATAATAAATTTTTTTGCCTGCTTTCTGCATATTGCCTTGGAGTAATCGTCTCCCGGCTCCAACCACACGGTTAAAAACCTAAGTCAATACACTTCACAAACATCGCCCTCTCAATGGGGTATTGCCCTAAAATCAAAGGAGTTTTCTGCAAAAAAACCAATGAGTCGTGATTTGAATATTTGTATTGGCGATGGATTCAGGTTATTAGTGAGGCGCTCAAAGATCATGCGCCATCTCCTTTGCCATTTCGGTTTGACTGTTCTATGCGGCATCGTCGCGCTGGTGCTGACGGCTTGCGGCCCGTCGTCGTCCAACGCGGACAAGCAACCCCAAGGTGTCATACACGGCGAACCAATCGTCTCCACCCCCAATCCCGCTCCACAACCGAAAGCGGATGCCATTGCAGCCGTGGACAGTCCTGCGCCCGTCCCTTCAGCGAATTCCACTGTTGTTCCACCCACGCCCACCGCCATTTCCAAACCTGCGTCACTGCCGCAGATTGCGGATGAGCCCAAACCGCCGCCGGCCACAACCATTCTCGCCGGTGATAATTACCCGCCGGTTGGTTTTGACCAGCTTGCTTCCTATAATTTTCAAATTGACGACACCCCGTTCACCAACCAACCCGCCGCAGACAAGGCCAACGATCAGATTCCTGCCCGCGTGAAAGCTTTTGATGAGAAAAAAGTTGCCATCAAAGGTTTCATGCTGCCGCTCAAGGTGTCGGCAGGTGTGGTGACGGAATTTCTGATCATGAAGGACCAATCCATGTGCTGTTACGGCAGCGTGCCCAAGATCACCGAATGGGTCAGCGTCAAAACCACCGGGCGCGGCGTCAAGCCGATCATGGACCAGCCCATCAGCATTCTGGGAACTCTCCACGTCGGCGCGATGCGCGAAAACGGTTACCTCATCGGCATCTACCAGATGGACGGCGACAAATTGGTGCCGCCGGATAACTGACAGTTCATCCCTTGGGCGGCAAAAGTTTTACCACCAACGGAATGGCCGCTTCCTGGCGGCCATCCACCGCCACATCAATCGAATACGTCCCCGCCTTCTCGAACCGCAATTGCTGGATGCTCACAATAAAATTCGTCGTGAGAAAATGGGAATCGTCCGGCACCCGCACCTCAAATGGCAGGTCAATGGACGGCATGATGGATTTGCCGTCCTCATCCACAAAACTGAAACGCAGTTTGCGCGCCCCTTCCTCAACCTTGCTGAAGGTCATCCGCAACGCGATGGAACAGTGCGGATGAATGACCGGAAGCTGCTGCGCGTGGATGGCATCGAACGCGCCCAGCAGATTCAATTTTCCATTGCTCTCGGTGGCGGCATCACAGGCAACCGCGATTTGAATTTGCATTCGGGAGCGTAGGCAT